>NZ_JBFOCX010000002.1:0-149446 GCF_040908025.1 Aeromonas sp. R9-2 | reverse complement strand
TGGCGGTGAGGGAGGGATTCGAACCCTCGATACGTTGCCGTATACACACTTTCCAGGCGTGCTCCTTCAGCCACTCGGACACCTCACCAAATTTTTGCTCACTGCTTTATGTGCTTGAGCTGCACATTCGCTGGCGGACCATGCCACGGCGACGGGGCGTAATGTAAGGGATACGATGGCTTTTGGTCAATGCAATTTTTTACTTTTTGCGTTCGTTTGCTCAATATCCGAACCAAGTGACCAAAAATATGCCGTTTCGTATCCCTTTCAATCAATTTACTGCCGCTTCGTGCAAATGTTCACCTTTGAGCGCCTCTTCCAGCGAGCCGTAAAATTCCAGCTTGCCGGGCTGCGGCCGCACCTTGGCACGGGCCAGGGTCTTGAGCGGTTGGAACTGCAACTCGGCCACCCGCAACTCGACCCCGGCTTTAGCCATCTGCTTGCCAAAGTGGAGGAAGGCAGACAGGCCGCCCGCATCGAGGATGGAGACCGCCTCCATCTGCAACACCAGCACCTGGTGCCCTTTCACTTGCGCTTCCAGCTCGGCAAAGACCCGTTCGGCCGCGGCGAAGAAGAGCGGGCCGTTGATCTTGTAGAGCAGGCCGTTGTCCGGCACCTCATGGGCATAGCGTTTGTGCTCGGCCAAGTCGTGCAGTTTGGTCATCTTGGCGATTTCGCGCATAAAGAGCAGGGACGCCAAGATCACCCCGAAGGTGATGGCGATGACCATGTCGAAGATAACGGTGAGCGACAGGCAGACCAGCAGTACCAGCACATCGGATTTGGGCGCGCGACGGATCAGCTCCACCACCTTGTGCGCTTCACTCATGTTCCAGGCCACGATGAGCAGCAAGGCAGCCATGGCCGAGAGCGGCAACCAGGAGAGCCAGGGGGCCAGCACCAGAATGGCGGCCAGCACCACCAGCGCATGGACGATCCCCGAGACGGGGGACGTTGCGCCGGCACGCACGTTGGCGGCAGAGCGGGCGATGGCAGCGGTAGCGGTAATGCCGCCAAAGAAGGGGGCGAAGATGTTGCCAAGCCCCTGCCCCACCAGCTCGGCGTTGGAGCTGTGTTTGCGACCGGTCATGCCATCGAGCACCACGGCGCAGAGCAGCGATTCGATCGCCCCCAGCATCGCCATGGAGAAGGCGGCAGGCAGCAGCCGCTCAACAGCCGCCAGGTTCCATTCAACTGGCAAGCCATCAGGTCCGGGCAAGGCCCAGGGCATCACCAGGGTCGGCGCGATGGGCGGGATCCCCATCCCCTGGGTGCCATCGGCCAGGGTATAGCTGAACTTGCTGCCGATGGTGGCCACATCCACCCCAAAGTAATGGAGGCCAAAACCCAGACCTACCCCGACCAGCACCGCGGGCAGGTGGCCGGGTACCGGCAGACGCAGGCGCGGCCAGAGCAGCAGCACGGCCAGCGTTGCGACCCCCACCAGGGTATCGCCCCACTGCCAGCTTGGCAGGGCGGCGGTCAGCGCCTCGACCTTGCCCAGATAGGTTTCCGGCATCTCGGGCACGCTCAGGCCGAAGAAGTCCTTGATCTGCAAGGTGGCGATCACGATGGCGATACCACCGGTAAAGCCCAGCGTCACTGACGGAGGAATGTACTCGATAAGGCGGCCAAGACGGGCCATCCCCATCGCCACCAGAAAGAGGCCTGAGATGAGCGTCGCCATCAACAGACCACCAACCCCGAACTGCTGGGCGACCGGATAGAGGATCACCACAAAGGCAGCGGTCGGGCCGGAGATGGAGTAGCGGGAGCCACCGGTCACAGCGATCACGATTCCGGCAATGATGGCGGTATAGAGACCGTGTTGCGGCGGCACACCGCTGGCGATGGCCAGTGCCATGGCGAGCGGGATGGCGATGATGCCCACCGTCACACCGGCGATAAGATCACGGCCGAAGCGGGCCATGCTGTAGGGTTCATCAATACAGGACTGGCGTAAGGCTATGGCGAGCTTCACGCTATTTAAAGAGGCTTGCTTGTGCATGTATATCGTAATACCAGAAGAGGGAGATAAAGGCCGGAGAGATCCGGCGCCCGATCATCATCAAGGGCCGGCAGGGCTGTCGACGCGGCGATGGTATCCTGCGTAACCTTACTCCAGACGGGCCATTTTTTCGATGGGCAGGATCAATGAAACGCGCGCTCACCCATTATTTGGCCTATTTGCCGCCAAATCGCCGATCTTGGCTCCTGCTCTCCCACTTTTTGCCACAAAGATTACCATTTGAGCCTCATTGAGTTGCCAGCACGTTCGCGACATCATGCAGTCATCATCAGGTTGATGCGAACCGAACCAATGCCCCCAGCATCAGTTGGCCAAGGCGATGGCAAGGGACTGATTGTGCTGAAAATAAACCGCAAAGCGCAACTTTTGGGCAAACAGTCCGAAAATCCGGTTTTCGGGAAATTCGCGGGTTGACACCCGCCGCCCTGGTCATTAATATTCGCCCCGTCTTGACGAGACAGGCAATTCCTCCTTAGTTCAGTCGGTAGAACGGCGGACTGTTAATCCGTATGTCACTGGTTCAAGTCCAGTAGGAGGAGCCACTTTTCCCTCGTAGTTCAGTCGGTAGAACGGCGGACTGTTAATCCGTATGTCACAGGTTCAAGTCCTGTCGAGGGAGCCAAATTATAAAGCCCAGCCTTTTGGCTGGGCTTTTTCGTATCTGCCTCAGAAGAGTCTAGAGAAGCCTAGATTACTCATCCCCACACTGGGGGCTGTCACGTCCACAAACAGGTCAATACCACGCCACAACCGAGCATGCTCACGGAGTACTTGCTGATAGGCCCAAGTAGCGATGGCAGTAGAACGCTCGGCATCGACGCTCACCAGAGGGGCCAGCTCGTCCGTGAGGTACGCCCCGTGAGTCAGGATATTCTGCTCGTACCAAGCATCCCTGTGCTCGGGAGCGGCAAGAAAATCCCGTTTGCTCCGGTTACAGCTGGCGTGTGCCAGTACGAAGTTGTGGCCCAAATCAATTGGATAACGACGCCAGGGGATGAAATGGTCTACCTCACCACTCCCGTGTATCGCCTTGTTACAGTAAAAACAGGTTCCCCCCTGCAAGTCCCTCAATACCTCTCCTACTCGCCCCAGTGCATGACGGCTTGAACCAAATAGAAAATTCTCCAACCCCACACTTGGGCCAATCAGTGGCTGATTACCCTTGATGTCGCAGATAAGCTGTAACCAATGCTGTCGGGAGAGGGAGACCACCAGATCGTAAAAGCGGTGGAGACAGTAAAGAATGCCGGGGTTAAGGCAGATATGATCCGCGCCTCTTTGATGAGGATAGAGATGGCACTCCTCTCGCCCACCCAGGATCTGCAGACGCCACAAGGGACCCTCAACAAGGATGCGCCGAACTCGGGCAAGAAGAGGCCGCCAGGCGTCGTGACGACGCAGTGCAGTTACCGAGCGGACCCCCTCTTCACGCAGCCGGGACAACTCCGTCAGCATGATGGCCTGACGACCGCTGCTCTGTTTGAGCAAGGTGGCCGTTTCTCCCGTCGCCGAGTAGGGCAGACTGTGCTGCCAATAGAGCTCCACAAACTTGGTGGCCAGTTCGTCCAGCGTAATAGTGCGCGCCGCCATCAGCTCATGGGTCTCGGTACTGCGCTCAATTGCGATATCTGCAATCCCGTGAAGCAAGGCGCACTTGTAAGTGGCAACAAAATCGCCTTCGGTAAAGATGCGTTGCAGATAAGCAATAAAGGCGAGCTGCTGCTCAGGGGAGGCGTGCATGTTCGCCCCCAAGGATCAGACTCTGCCAACTCAAGCCGCTACGCGCCAAGGCATCCCCCTGTGGTTCTGACACATGGAGAAGTGTCATCCCCCCCTCCAATGCAAGCCGCTCCACTTCATCGACAGCTACCGGATACATGGCTCGCTCCCGCATCTCCTGCTCCGAGATAACCAGGCGCAGACTCAGTACCAGATAACCATCTGGTGAGAGCAGCTCATGAAGACGTGCCAGAGCCAAGGGACGAGACTTCGGGGGTAGATGCATCCAGACAGCACTGAGCAAAATCAGATCAAAAGTACCGGTCACGTGAGAGAGAGCCGGCATAGCATCATTGACCCACACCACCGCAGCCTCACAGGTATGACATTGCCCCTGCGCAGCAAGTGCCTGACATGGCTCGACAGCGACCACCATGTTGCCCTGATGGAGCTCGGCTAAAAACGCGGCATCACGACCACTGCCGGCCCCTACATCGAGTAACCTGCGCGCTGCCGCAAGGAGCCAAGGCTCCAGCAGTGTGAGCCAGTCGCCGTGAACGGCGCGCGCAGATACCTGTTGGTAACGAGTCGCCAATTCGGTGGCATGGCACTGGTAGTAGTCGAGGGACACAATGCGTTCCGAACGGAGAAGGAAGTAAAATAATCTCACAAGATCAGTTAGTTGGCCATGGCCAGAACGACACTTTCCCAACATAAACGATTAATCGGGCAGCGGCATTTACAAAACCGGGTGTCCGCCAAAAGAACCGCGGCCAGAGGGGCTCTGAATGATGCCATCATTCAACATTTCGGGTAATATTCGGCCAACTCACTGATCTCTTGGCACTTATTATCGCCATGAGAGGTCAACGCCAGATGGAGATGGCTATTAATGAACTCGACTGATGTCGTGACCCTGTTTGGGGATGACAAGATTCTTTCCTTTGACCTTGAACTGACCCGGGACGAAAAACTCCGTCATCTGGGGGCGCTCCTGGCTGGTCGTGAACTCAATCTCAAGGGCCCGCAGGATCTCGCACTCAAGGAGTTAAATGCGCTGGCACAAGGGGCGGATGTGATCCTTGGTCACAATATTCTCGATTTTGATCTCCCCTGGTTGGCCAAACAGGCTGTACGCCCTCAGTTACTTCTCGAAAAGCCGGTAATAGATACTCTCTATCTATCTCCCATTGCCTTTCCAAAAAACCCTTATCACCGCTTGGTCAAGGATTACAAACTGGTTCGAGATACCCTCAATGATCCGGTCGCGGATGCAAGGCTCGCATTGCAGATTTTCTCGGAACAGCTGATAGCACTACAAGCCTTACCCCTGTCCCAATTGCAGCTTTATCAATATCTGTTTGACCAGGGAGTCATAGCGCAATTTAACACTCAGGGTCTGTCACTGGTGTTTGCCAGACTGACAGGCCGCCCGCCAGTGCGGGTCTCGGAGCTACCCACCCTTATCAAGAGCATTGCCCATGAGAAAGCGTGCCCCAATCAGCTCAACCGAGTAATTGGTGATGCCCTGCGTCAACCCATGCTGTTGTTACCATTGGCTTATGCCTGCGCCTGGTTGCCCGTGTCCGGCGGGAACTCCGTATTGCCCCCCTGGATTTGGCGCCGCTTCCCCCAGACCGCAGAAATCATTCACACAGTTCGTGAACGTCACTGCGGTCATGCTGACTGCAGCTATTGTCAGGAGAACCACGACGCACGCCGCCATCTGCAGCGAATTTTCGAGCTCGACAACTTTCGCAACCTGCCTGATGGGACACCATTGCAGAAGACCTTGATCGAGGAAGCCATGGCTGGCGTCGCACTGCTCGGCATACTCCCTACCAGCGGCGGCAAGTCGCTCTGCTACCAACTCCCGGCACTGGTGCGCAACCAGCGCAGTGGTGCGCTAACTGTGGTGATCTCCCCTCTGCAGGCACTGATGAAGGATCAGGTGGACAACCTTAAACACAAGGCCGGTATTGAAGGGGTTGCCGCTATCTCGGGGCTGCTGACGCTACCAGAGCGAGGCGCGATTCTTGAACAGATCCGCATGGGGGATATCGCCTTGCTCTATATCTCCCCCGAGCAGTTGCGCAACCGCACAGTCAAACAGGCAATACGGCAACGTCAGATCGGTGGCTGGGTATTTGACGAAGCTCACTGCCTGTCGAAATGGGGACATGATTTTCGCCCTGACTATCTCTACTGCGCCAAGGCCATCGCCACAATTGCCAAGGAACAGCAGGTCCCCATGCCTCCTGTCTTCTGCTATACCGCGACCGCCAAACCGGATGTGATTGAGGATATTTGCGCCCAGTTTCTCGATAAACAGCCCCGACCTCTTCTCAGACTGGAAGGCGGGGTTGAACGTACCAACCTCGAATATGCCGTCGTTGAGTGTCCCGGTCTCAATAAACAGGGCCATATCCTTAACCTGCTCGAGCAGTTCTTTGGTGAGGAAAAGCCCGGCTCCTGCGTTATCTATTGCGCAACCAAGCGCAGCGTGGACGAGCTGGCCGATTTCCTCGGTCAGCAACAATCCCTCCCTGTCTCGCGCTTTTACGCCCGAATGGACAGTGCACAGAAAAAAGCGACTCTCGAACAATTTATCAATGGCGAGATCCGGGTCATCTGTGCGACCAACGCCTTCGGGATGGGGATCGACAAGGATGATGTGCGTTTGGTGATCCATGCCGATATCCCCGGCTCTCTCGAAAACTATCTACAGGAAGCGGGACGAGCTGGCCGCGATACAGCACAAGCCCACTGCGTATTGCTGTTTGATGAACAAGATATCGAGAAACAGTTTCAGCTCGAGGCCATGAGTGAAGTCAGCCTGCGCGATATCAAACAGATTCTGCGCGGAATAAGGCTCAGGGCCAGCAAAGGAGGCAAGCAGGATAACAACTCGCCACTGGTCGCCACCAGTGCAGAGCTCATCAACCAGCCAGAGGTGGAAACCAGCTTCGCTGCCGATGACAGCAATGCGGATACCAAAGTCAAGACAGCTATTGCCTGGCTCGAACGAGCGGGCTATCTGGAACGTAGTGACAACATCACTCAGGTATTTCAGGGGCGCCCTCTGTTTGCTTCCACAGAAGCGGCAATGAAAAGGGTAGACAGTCTGAAACTGGCTCCCAAGGCCAAAGCCATCTGGCAAGCTGTTATCCAGGCGCTGATGAGTGCTGCCGATGATGATGGTCTCAGTGCCGATGCCATTGCCGAAGAGGCAGGCCAATACATGGCAGACAAGGGAAGTGGTGTTCAGGCCAGTGAAGTGATGCGGGTACTCACCCAGATGGCGGATGTCGGTCTTCTCTCTCAGGGGATGTTACTGACTACCTGGCTTCGCCCCAAAGGAAGAGACAATGCCCGGGTGCTCTGCGGGCAAGTACACAGCATTGAAAAGGCGATGCTGGACACCTTGCGTGAAAAAGAACCCGAACCTGATACAGGGCAAGGGCTGATCTTTAACATTCGACTGGTCAATCAGGCCATCAAAGATCTGGGGCATGAGCGGTGTAACCCTGGCTTGCTGCGCAATTTGCTGACCAGCTGGGCCCAGGATGGTCGCTCGGGGGGCGAGAAAGGCTCCATTGATGTCAAATATCTCTCTCGGGATCTTTACCAACTCACCTTCAACCGAACCTGGTCCCAGATTGAGCAGACAATTGATCAACGCCATCGCGTCACAGGCGCCACCCTCGATTTTCTCTACACCCTGTTGGCAAGCAGCGAAGAGAGTGTCCAGCGCCAAGTGATGCTGTCATTTGCCCTGGAACAACTGGTCAAATACCTGCGAGAAGACATGGATGTGGCTCAGCTCATGAACAAGCGGGAGGCAAGCAGCCAGCAGGAGTGGTTGCTCAAAGGGGCAGAGCGGGCACTTCTCTACCTGCATGAGCAACACGCCATCGTGCTGCAAAATGGCCTTGCCGTGTTCCGAAGCGCTATGACCCTCACGCTGACCGCTGAGCGGCAGCAACAATACAACAAGGCAGACTATCAGCCGCTTGAGCATCACTATCGCCAGAAGGTGATTCAGATCCATGTGATGAATGAATACGCCCGCATCAGCCTGGAACACTTCAAGAAAGCCAAAAAGCTGGTGACAGACTACTTCTCCATGGAAGCTGACAAGTTCCTCGGTCACTACTTCAAAGGGCGCAACAAGATCCTGGAGCTGGCGACCAGCGAACACTCCTGGAAGCGCATCGTCGAAGATCTTCACAACCGTTCCCAGGAACAGATCGTCCAGGCACCGCCCGAGCAAAACTTGCTGGTACTGGCAGGGCCGGGGTCAGGCAAGAGCAAGGTGATTATTCACCGCTGCGCCTATCTGATGCGGGTCAAGCAGATCTCCCCATCGCGGATCATGTTGCTCTGTTACAACCATAATGCGGCGATGTCCCTGCGCCGACGCCTGACCGAGTTGCTGGGGCGTGACGGAGCACGGGTCTCGGTATTCACCTTTCACGGTCTCGCCATGAGTCTGACGGGCAATGCGGTGCAAAATCGGACATCCGACGATATCGACTTTACCACCATCATTGATGACGCAATCAAGCTGCTCCGGGGAGAGCAGAACCAGCTAGGTCTCGAATTGGAAGAGCAGCGGGAAAAGCTGCTCGGTGGACTGCAATTTCTGCTCGTCGACGAGTATCAGGACATTGATGAACAACAGTACCAGCTTATCGCGGCACTGGTGGGCAAAAGCGAAGAGGATGAGGAGGCCCGACTGCATCTGATGGCTGTGGGTGATGATGACCAATCGATCTACGCCTTTCGCGACGCGAACGTCAGCTTTATTCGCCGCTTTGAGCAAGACTACAACGCCCAGACTCACTTCCTGACCTGGAACTATCGTTCCACCGCCCACATCATCGAGACCTCCAACCGCCTGATTGAGCACAATCAGGATCGCATGAAGCGTACACATCCCATCGAGATCGACGACAGGCGCAAGATGGAAGTGGCTGGGGGGCACTGGGAGGGGATGGAGACAGCACAGGGTCGCGTCATCATCCAGCAGTGCCAGGATGCAGCCCAACAGGCAGCCGAGGTCGTGAGACATATCGCGCTTATCCGTGAGAAGACTCCCACTTGCCCGCTGGAATCTATCGCTGTGCTGGCCCGTAATGGGCTGGAGAAGGAGGAACTGGCCTGGGTACGCTCGGCACTGGCAGATGCTGATATTCCCTGTCGTTTTACTCTGGATAAAGAGAACGGTTTTCCTGTGCATCGCTGCCGTGAAATCTTGCGCTATCAGAATTGGCTACAACAGCAAGGTCATGCCCTGCTGACAGCGGAGCAACTTGCAGCCCCTCTCCCTCAACTCTCACTGGCCAACCGTTGGGAGGAGCTACTGCACGATCTGATTGCTCAGTGGCAAGCTAGCCAGGGAGAGCATGCTCTTTCTGCCCACCACTTCCTGATGTTCCTCTACGAGTATTTGAGCGAGCAAAAGCGCCAGATCCGCTTCGGTAAAGGGGTATTGTTAAGTACGGTGCATGGGGTTAAGGGGGAGGAGTATCGCCATGTGATACTGCTCGACGGCGGCTGGCAACGCGCGGCGGAGCTATCGACCAGTAACCTGGAAGAAGAGCGGCGCCTCTTCTATGTGGGGATGACACGTGCTATCGAAAGGCTGGTTCTCATGGCTCGCCACGATCAACGTAATCCCCATATTCCACTGATCGCCTCCCACTGCTACGTGCAGAGACCTAACGCAACCCGACCGGATAGACAACGTCGTTTCGCCATGATGGGTATGTCGCAACTGGTGTTGGGATATGCAGGTCACAGTGATGAAGGCCAGACTATTCACAACGAACTGAGAGCGTTGAAAGTAGGCGATGCCGTACGCATTGCCCCCGACAAACAGGACAGGCTCCATGTCTATCACCGCAGTCACAAGATCGCTCGCCTCTCCCTACAGGGAGAAGAAACCTGGAAATTCGATGTGAATACAATCCGCGAAGCCAGAGTGATCGCCTTGGTAGAGCGGCGTAAAGAGCAGGAAAAGGATGAGTATCAACCCAAGATGCGCAGCGAACGTTGGGAGATCCCCATAATCGAGCTGGAGTTATGAACCAAACTGGTAGCCCCCATGCTACCGGGATAGACCTTCACGACTTGCAGCACCAGCTGTGCTGGTACTGCAATAGGTGATAGTGAAAGCTTGGTGACTTGACGACACGTCGCTGCCAATAGCCTCAATTCAGGTCATAATCACCCAGCTTCCCTTACCTTGGAGTTTTTATGCGTCGATTCAATTTCATGCTCAATGGCAGCAGATTGATGATGTTCCCCTTCTACATTGGCATTCTCATCTGCGTGGTATTGCTGATGGTGAAGTTTGCCATGCAGCTCTATCAGCTTTCTGTAAACATTTTCGAGATCCCCTATCTGGATCTCATTACCGGCGTGCTGACCCTGGTGGACTTTATACTGGTGGCCCAGATGCTGATCCTGGTTGCTATCTGTGGCTATGTGCAATTTATCCAGACGGAAGAGCAGCGCGCTTCCCTTAGCAGCAACTGGCTTAGCAAGATCAACTTTGCCTCCCTCAAGCTCATCGTCATCAACTCGCTGGTGACCATCGCCGGAGTGGAGGTGCTCAAGGCATTTCTCGAAGATGGCATTATCAATGAAGTCGATATGAAGTGGTCCGTGGTGGTGTTTCTCGCCTTCTCGCTGGCCGCACTCATCTATGCGGTGACCGAGCGGATGGCGGAGCATAAATAGTCGAGCTTGATCACTGTGCTTGTTCAGCCTTGATTCACCAGCAATACAATTGATAACACTTTTCATTACTCTTACTGCGTTATAAACTTGCTCCCCCCGGGCTGCCCCGCCCGGGTGCTGGAGCCTTTATGACAAGCCTTTCTCTCTCACCCCGACAATTCTGGCAGTGGCTGGCCTACCACCATCAGGCCGCCGAGGGCACCCTCTATCTGATGTTCTTCTCCGGCCTGCTGCTGTGGGAACCGCTGACCCCGCTCTGGTCGCTGGCACGCTGGAATCTGTTTTTCCATGTGATGCTCTCGCTCACCCTGTTCCCGCTGCTATTTGGCGCCTTCTGGCTCTCCCATCGCAGCTTGTTGAACCGCAGCAACAAACCCTTTTTACGCACCACGGGGCGGATTATTGAAGCCCTGCTGCTGATCTGTCTGGCCAGCGGCCTGCTGCTGGTGCTGCACGGCACTCCGGGCGATGCCATGGGCAACCTCGCCAGCTGGGCCCACTGGTTGAGCGCGTTGGCGTTAACTCCTCTGGTGCTGCGCCACGCCTGGCGCTGGACCATCTTGAAATGGCGCACCTGATCCCATGTTGAAGTCATCGTTCTCTGCATATTTGTCACCCCTGCTGGCCCTCCTCCTGCTGCTGACCAGCCCCTTCGCGTTTGCCCAGCAGATGGGCGCCGGGATGATCGCCTATGAGGAGGGACAAAGCCCGCGCCTCGTCACCGCCAACCTGAGCGCAGGATCGGTCACCCTGCTTGAGCGCGATAGCGGCAAGCGACTCAAAGAAGTGCAGCTGGGGGGCGATCTGCGCCAGCTGGCCCGCGCCGATGACGGCACCCTGCTGGTCACCGACTACAGCGGTGATCGCCTGCTGCTGCTGGATGATGATCTCGATCTGGAAAAGGCGATCCCCACCGGCCATCGCCCCTACGGGGTCATCTTCGATGCCAAACGGCAGTGGTTCTGGGTGACGCTGTTCGAATCCGCTCGCCTGCAGGCCTACGACACCGCGGGCAACCTCCAGCTGGATGCAGAAACCGCCGAGACTCCCCGTGGACTAGCCCTGACCAACGACGATCGCCTGCTGCTGACCCACGCCATGACAGGCCAGCTCGCCATCTATGATCTCGCCAAGCTTGGCCACGGCGCCAAGGGCTCCTCGCTTCCCAAGCCAAAGCTCATTACCCTGGCCGAGACCCACAGCGACACGCCGAGCGACTCCCAGGGCTTGCCGCGCCTGCTCGATGGCATCGCCCTCTCCCCCGATGGCAGCGAAGCCTGGCTGCCCCATGTACTGTGGAGCTTCAGCCACCCCTTCCAGTTCCAAAGCACCGTCTTTCCGGCCGTCTCCATCATCGATCTCGATGAGGAGAAAGAGCGGGTTGATGAAAGAAAGCAGCTCTTTTTGCAGATCAACCTGCCAAGCGTCGGCAACCGCAGCCAGATCGTCTCCAACCCGTTCGCTGCGCGCTTCGCCGCCGACGGAAAACGGGTCTATCTGACCCTGGCGGGCTCGGAAGATCTGCTGGTGTTTGACCTCTCCCGCAGCGGCAAGTCCAACAACAACCGCCACCGCCGCAAGAAGTTTCAGGGGGGCGCCAAGGCGACCCAGCTCTTGCGCCACCTGCCGGGCCAGAATCCGCGGGATCTGCTGATCGACGGTGACCATATTCTGGTGCACAACGCCATGGGGCAGGATCTCACCCGCCTCAATAGTGGCGGCAGCGGCCCGTTTGCCCGGGTCACCGTCGATGTGCCCCACTTCGCCAAGCTGGTAGAGACGGATCCGCGTCCCGAGCCGCTTCAGCGCGGCGAGCGGCTGTTCAACCTAGGTAACACAGCGTCCAACTCACGCTTCCCCATGGCGGGGGACAACTGGATGAGCTGCAACTCCTGCCATCTGGACGGGTTCAACTTCACCAACCGCTATCTGATGGCGGCCCATCGCCAGAAGAGCGGCGACAACGCCATCAACGGCCACGCCAACCTCACCAACATGGTGGCGGGGGATTTTGTCGGCGAATACCTGCGCATGACCCAGCAGACCCAGGGCGGCATGGGACACGACACCCGCGATGGGGCCGAGGCAGTTGACCCCGCCAAGCCCCAGCCGGAAGTGAAAGCGATGATGGAGGACTTACACGCCTTCGTCACCGCCGATGGCAACCTCCCCTATCTTGCCAACTGGCTGCGGCTCGATGCCCCGCGCACGGATCCCGCCAAGGCGCCAACCACTCACCCGAAGGAGTGGCTCAACTCTGCCTCCTGCCAGAACTGCCACCAACAGGCCTTCAAAGATTGGAGCGAGAGCAACCACCGGCTGATGGGCAACTCCCACCCCTACTACAAGGTGGTGCAGGCGCTGGCCCGCGAAACCGAAGGGGAAGCGTTCGGTCAGTGGTGCCAGGGCTGCCATATGCCCCAGCAGGTGATGACCGGCCAGCTGGATCTGCCCAAGGGCTCCCATATGTTCGAGCAGGGCGGCGCCTCGCTGATTGCCGCCCACAAGGCGGGTGAACCTGTGGTTGAGGAAGGGACCGGCTGCGTGCTCTGCCATCGCATCACCAAGGTAGAAGATGCGGGCGGCAACAGCGCCTTTACCGTAAATTTAAAAGACCGCGAGAGCTATGTGTTCGAGGATGCCCCGGGCGGCAGCCTCCAGCACTGGCTGGCTGAGCGGCAGATCAACGCCCGTCCGGCGGCCCACAAAGCCTCCTATCAGAAGGATTTCTACCGCGATGCCGCCCTGTGCAAGTCGTGCCACAACGAGTTTGCCCCCGGCACCGGCGCCAATATCGTCAATACCTGGGACGAGTGGGAAAAATCCAGCTTCGCCAAGGCCGATGATCCCGCCAAACGGCGCACCTGCATCGACTGCCATATGAACCCGGAGCCGGGCAATGGCGGCGCGCCGGTGGTGGGCCAATCCACCGAAAACGGCACCATGAAGGAGCGGCTCTATCGCCACAACTTTACCGGCGCCCAGCACCAGCTGGTGGGGCTGCGAAATCCCGACCTTGAGCAGGAGAGTCTGGCGCTCTTGCGCTCCAGCGCTACCCTCTCCGCCCGTATCGAACAGGCTGCAGATAAGAACCAGCAACTGGTGGTGCGGGTCGCCAATACCGGCGCGGGCCATGCCCTGCCCACTGGCGTAGCTGATTTCCGTGAACTCTGGCTGGAACTGACCGTCACCGACGCCACCGGCAAGCTGGTGCTTGCCAGCGGCCAGCCGGTGGATGGTGCAGTCCCCGAAGATGCGCGACTGTTCAGAAAAGTGTTCGGCGATGCCGAGGGCAAGCCGGTGGGGCTCAAGTTCTGGCGCTACGCCAAGCTCTTGGAAGATACCCGCATTCCGGCTGATGGCTGGCGCGATGAAGCTTGGCCGCTACCCGCAGATGCCCAAGGGCCCTTCAAAGCCGATATCAAACTCAATTTCCGCACCTACCCCAAGTGGGTCAATGATGCGGTGCGCGCCGCCGAGCCGAGCTTGCCGGAGCCACCCATAGTGCTACTCAATCGGCTGCAACTTACCTTGCAGCCTCTCCCCGTCACGCCCGCTACGGAGCCTCAATCCTGATGTTTGCAAGTTTTCTGATTACCCTGCGCGAGGGGCTGGAAGCCTTCCTGCTGGTCGGCATCTGCCTCTCCTACCTCGCCAAGCTGGGGGCGAGCCGCTACAACAAGTTCATCTATCTGGGGGTGGGGCTTGGCCTTGTCGCCTCCCTTGTGGTCGCCTTCCTGTTCCAGGTGGTGGTGAGCCAGTTCGAGAGCGAGCGTTACAACCACCTGTTGATGGCGGGGATCCTGATCTTCGCCACCTTGGTGCTCACCTATATGGCGATCTGGATGCAAAAGCAGGCCAAATCCCAGGTAGGGGCCATGACGGCGCGTATCGATGCGGCCATCGATGGCGGCAACCTGTTTGGTCTGGTGCTGCTCGCCTTCCTCGCCGTAATGCGCGAAGGGTTTGAAACCGTGCTCTTCTTCTCCGCCCTGCTCTACTCGGGCCAAGGGGTGGATCTGCAATCCGGCCTGATGGGCGCGCTGGCGGGGCTGCTGGTCTCCATCGCGCTGGTGTGGGGGCTGCTGCGCTCCACCCGCAAGGTGGCGCTGGCCCCTTTCTTCCGCTGGACCGGCCTGCTTATCATCATCATCGCCGCAGGTCTGCTGTCGTCCGCCGTCAACATGTTGCAAGCGGCAGAGATCATCACCTTCTGGACCACGCCGGTGTTCGACATCAGCCATATTCTCGACGATCAGGGGGTATTTGGTACCTTCCTGCGCGCCCTGTTTGGCTACAATGCCTCACCCGCTGGCTTGCAGCTGCTGACCTGGGCCCTCTATCTGGCGATCTTCGTTACCCTCTGGCAGCGCAGCTATCGCCCGCAGGTGAGCGCCGCATCCAGCAAGGGCTGAGCCCGCACGCCCTGTGGTAGCAATGTCACGGGGTAACAACACCATTCGGGAGCCGCGCCTTGGCGCGGTTCCCTTATCTATCAAGCAGTTTCGGAATAGGTCATGAGCGATAACAACAAGAAAAGCATTGCGGTGCTGGGCGCCGGCCCCGCCGGTTTGATGGCGGCCTGGCGCCTGCGCTGCGCCGGTTTTGCAGTCACCCTGTTCGAGCAGGAGCCGGTGGTCGGCGGCATGTGCGCCACCCAGACCTTCAAGGGGCGCGATGGGGAGTATCGCTTTGACTACGGCGGTCACCGCTTTATCACCAAGAACCCCGAGCTGCTCGCCTTTATCGACGAGCTGATGGGGGATGACCTGCTCCACGCCGAACGCAAGAGCGTCATCCGCTTTGGCGGGCGCACCTATGACTACCCGCTGAACCTGCCCAACCTGCTCAAGACGGCGCCGCTCGCCCTGATGGCCGGTGCGGTAAAAGACTTGCTGCTGTTGCCCTTTAGCAAGAAGCCGGATGATTTTGCCAAGGCGAGCTTTGCCGAGTGGATCCAGAGCCACTTCGGCCGCACCCTCTATCGCCAATTCTTCGAGGGCTACACCGGCAAGCTGTGGGGCATCAACCCGGACAAGCTCTCCGCCGACTGGGCTGGCCAGCGCATCAGCCTCATCGATTTGAAAGACGTGGCGCGCCGCCTGTTGCCAAGACGCAACGGCAGTATCTCGGTGCGCACCTATGCCCGCAAATACCGCTACCCGAAATATGGCTTCGGCCAAATTTTCACTACTCTGGGGGAGCGACTGGTGGCAGAGGGCGTTGAGCTCAAAACCGGCGCCACCATCACCCGCCTTGAGCAGGCCGATGGCCGCATCGAACGGGTTTATTGGAAACAAGATGACGTTGAGCAGAGCGAGCGCTTTGATCAGGTGATCTCCACCCTGCCGCTGCCGCTCACCTGCCAGCATCTGGGCTTGCCGTGCGATCTACACTACCGGTCGCTTCGCTTCGTCAATATGCCGCTTAAAACAGAGAACCTGTCGGACAACACCTGGCAGTACCTTTCCGACCCCCATATTCTGGCGACCCGCCTGCAGGAGCCGCGCCGCCGTAGCCCCTTTATGGCGCCACAGGGCCAGACCTCGGTGATGCTGGAGATCCCCTGCAATCCGGGGGATGCCACCTGGCAGGCGCCGCTCTCTGATCTGCGCGGTCGGGTTACCGCCGATCTCGCGAGCCTGAGTGTCGATACCGCCAAGCTTGGTGATGAAACTTTTGAAGCGCGTAGCGAATACGCCTATCCGCTGATGGATCTCGGCTATCAGGCCCGTCGTAACGAAGCGATCAAGGCGCTGATGCCCATCAATAACCTCATCATGACCGGCCGTCAGGGGACATTCCGCTATATCTTCACCGACACCGCCATGGAGATGGGGATGATGGCTGCCGACATGGTGATCGACGGGGTGGACAGACGTCATGCCATCTTCAACCATCGCAACGAAAATACCGTGATCGAAACCCAGAGTGTGGCCTGATGGCCGCGCCATTGGCATAAGTAAGGAGAACAGGATGACCATCCGCCCGGGTTTACTCGCCCTCACCCTGCTGCTGACCCTCAGCGGGCAGGCGCAGGCTTACTCCTACGCCGCCGCCGGCAAGGAGCCACTGATCGACGCCCGCGAGGCACTGCTGGGCGCCGCCACTGGAGGCAAGGATGCCAGCGCCACCTTGAGCGAGATTGCCGACGAGCTGAGCTATCTGGAACAGCATCACAAGGTGGAACTGCAAGGGCCGCTGGCCGCCGCCATCAAGGCCAAAGACGCTGCCGCCACCGCCGCCCTGCTCAATCGCGCCTACAAGGCGGAGATTGAGCGCCGCCTCGAAGGGGCCAGCCAGAATCTTGGCGACTACCAGACCGCCAAGGTGCTGGTGGTCAAGAGCAAGCGCTTCCTCGACTTGATCCTCCCCTCCCTCAATGAAGGAGATCGCAAGGCGGCCGAACAGGCGCTGGCCAAGGTGCTGGATGCCATCGGCAACCCGGGGGTATTCGGGGTGGGCGCCAAGCCCGCCGACGCCGCCGCCTTTAGCGATGCAGAAAAAGCGCTGATGGCCGTGCTGGCACCGCTTTGATGGCAACCTGCCAATCATTGCGCCACCTCGCTGTGACAAACGGTGGGTTTCGCTGCGATCTACCCACCCTACGCACGGCCTGCCGATAAATGCACCCGGACGCTGGTTTGCCCCCTTCTCCCCTTGCGGGAGAAGGACTGGGGATGAGGGGTAAGGTAATGGCCCAGCGTTGGCCTTCCCCCTGCTCCACCACCATTTGGCTGCTCATTCTGCTGCAACTGGCCTGGCTTGGCTGGCTGCTGGCCTTTCCGGTGGCCCTCGATTCCGACGATGCCCTCAATTTTGCCCACGGGGTAACGCGCTTTAGCGTGCTGGAGTTCTCCCCCCACTTTCCGGGCTACCCCGCCTTTATCTGGCTGGCGCGGCTGATCAATCTGCTGGTGGACGATCCCGCCCGCGCGGTGCAGTGGGCAAGCCTCTTGGGTAGCAGTTTGCTGGCACCGCTCGCTGCCTTGCTGGCGGTAAAACTGTGGCAACGGCCCAGCCTGCTGGCACCCGTCTGGCTGCTGGTATTGGCCCTGCCGCTCACCCCGACGCTGGCACTCTCCGGCCTTTCGGACGGATCCGCGCTCGCCGCCTGGCTCGGGACGCTGCTGGCCTTGCAGCAGCGCAGAATTGCACTGGTGGGTCTTTTACTGGGCCTTATGCTGGCGCTGCGCCCCTCCTATTTTGTGCTGGCGTTGCTGCCCCTGTGGCTCGGGATGGCGCAGAAGGAAACGCGCTTCAGGTTTGTGCTCCCCATCGTGCTGGTGGGGCTAGCCTGCCTGCTGTTTGTCTGGCAGGCCGATGGCTGGGCCTATTTCAGCGAAGGGCGGCGCTTTACCGACGGCCACTTTACCCTGTGGGGCAACACGGCGGCGGCCCATGGCGATCGGCTGCTCAGCTGGGCGCGCACCTTCAAAGATCAGCTCACCCCGCTTTGGCCCTTGGCTGTTGGAGCGCTGCTGGTACTGCCGCTTTGGCAAAGATCAAAAAACCACCCTGCCGCCCTCTCCCCACTCTGGACACTCTACTGGCTCGCCCTGCTGCTCTGGACCCTGTTTGGCCAGAACCCTGACAATCCCCGCCATCTGGCCCCCATCACCCTGCTCGGTCTCGTGCTGCTGGCAGGCTGGCTGCCACGCCATGGCGAGGGGGTGGTCGCGGTGGCCGGATTGCTGCTGCTCGGCGTGACCTTTACCCTGCCCCGTCCACCCGCCATGGTGCAGGCAGCAAGGTTGGCAGAAACAGCGTGCCCGGCGCTGGTGACCCAGTGGGGAGTGAGACTGCTGCGGGAAACCACGGCCTTGGCCGTCACCGATGGCTGGTACAAGGGGGATGCGGCGCTGGCGCTCTCTCAGGGAGCCTGTCGCCTCAGTCGCCGCCCCATCGCCGCGAGCGAGATGCCCACTGCAGTGCGCCAGCACTGGTTTGCCCCACGCTTTGCCGCCGAGCCCGGCCTCTGGCTCGCCATACCGGATCCATAGCCGCGACAAAACTGATAGACTGCTTTTTTCGCGCTTTTCAACCCGACGTTTCGCATCAACTGGACACCCTATGCCCCAATCGCCAACAGCTCAGGCTGCCGCCCTCTCCCCCCGTTTCCTGTTTATCCTGCTCGGCGCTCTGGCGGGTCTGACCCCGCTGGCGGTGGATATGTATCTACCCGCTATTCCGGCCATCGCCCGGGATCTGGCCACCAGCATCGACGGCGCCCAGCTCACCATCAGCGCCTTTTTGGGCGGCTTTGCCATCGGCCAGCTCTTCTACGGCCCGCTGGCCGACAGCTATGGCCGCAAGCCGGTGATCCTGGCGGGGCTGGTGATGTTTGCCATCGCCTCGGTGGGTTGTGCCATGGCGGACTCTCTGCCCGAATTGCTGGCCTATAGGATGTTGCAGGCAGCGGGCGGTGCGGCGGGCTCTGTGGTGGTCAATGCCCTGCTGCGCGATCTGTTCGAGAAGGATGCGTTTTCCCGCGCCATGTCGTTTGTCATTCTGGTGATGACCCTGGCGCCGCTGGTGGCGCCGGTGGTGGGCGGCTATATCAGTGCCCACGCCGACTGGCGGGTGATCTTCTGGCTGCTGGTGGGGATCAGCCTGCTGATCTGTCTGGTGATGCAGTGGAAAATTCAGGAGACCCTGAAACCGGAACATCGCCAACCCCTTAATCTGGGCCAGATCCTCAAGAACTACTGGGGGGTGCTCTCCCATCGCGGCGCCATGGGTTATGTGCTGTGCGGCTCCCTCTCCAGCTCCGGCATGTTCGCCTTCTTAAGCGGCTCCCCTTATGTCTATATCGAGTATTTCAAGGTACCGACCGAGCACTACGGCTGGCTGTTTGGCCTCAATATTCTGCTGATGATGGTGGTCACCTTCGTCAACAGCCGACTGGTCAAAGGAGTGGGCGCTGAGCGAATGCTGCAATACGGCCTGCTGGTGCTGCCCTGCGCGGGCGCCCTGCTGGTCTACAACGCCTGGAGCCAGACCGGTGGCCTGTGGGGCATCGTCATTCCGGTGGTACTGTTTGTCGGCCATATCAGTCTGGTGGGTGCCAACGCCATGACCGGCCTGATGGGCCACTTCCCGCAATCTGCGGGCACCGCCTCGGCACTGGCGGGCACCCTGCGCTTTGGCATCGGCGCCCTGGTCGGCATTCTGGTCAACCTCAATCCGCCCCACTCGCCGCTGCCGATGGCCATCGCCATCGCCTGCTGCGGGGTGGGTTCGACTCTGAGTTACTGGCTGCTGACCGGCAAGCGAGGCGATTGATCCCCCTCCCCCGGTCAGAAAAACGAAAGAGGCTTCCGTCAACGGAAGCCTCTTTTCGTACTGGCGGCCAGACGTTCAGAACTGGGCACTGTTGAGCCAGAGGTGCGCCCCTATGCTCACCAGATAACCGAGCAAGATGGCAGGCAGCCACTTCAGGTGGCCGAAGAAGGTATACATGCCGTGGGCCTGTCCCATCAGGGCTACCCCGGCCGCAGAGCCGATGGAGAGCAGGCTGCCGCCCACTCCGGCGGTCAGGGTCACCAGCAGCCACTGCCCCAGCGCCATATCCGGGTTCATCGACAGCACGGCAAACATCACGGGAATGTTGTCGATGACAGAGGACAAGACCCCTATGAAGATGTTGGCTATGGTGGGATCCCCAGCGTCATACAACCAGTGTGAGACCAGCTCCAGATACCCCATAAAGCCCAGCCCACCGACACACATCACCACCCCGTAGAAGAAGAGCAGGGTATCCCACTCCGCCTTGGCCACCTTGTTGAACACGTCAAATGGCACCACAGAACCCAGACTGCGCAACCGCACCTCATCACCATTGCGTTCATAGAGCGCACGCTTGCGGGCCAGCGAGCGCGGTAACGACTTGCGCAGATAAAACCCGAAAAACTGCAGATAACCGAGCCCCAGCATCATGCCCAGTACGGGTGGCAGATGGAGGAAACTGTGGCATAGCACCGCCGTGATGATGGTCAGCAAGAACAGTGCGACGATGCGGCGGGCCCCCCGCTTGAGATCGACTACCTCGTTATCAGCCTCCGGCACATGGCGCGGCACCATCAGGCTCATCAGGATGGCCGGCACCAGAAAATTGAGCAGAGAGGGAATAAGCAGGGTGAAGAACTGGCCAAATTGCACCTTGCCCGCCTGCCACACCATCAGGGTGGTGATATCGCCAAAGGGACTGAACGCCCCTCCGGCGTTGGCGGCGATCACTATGTTGATGCAGGCAAGATTGACAAAACGCCGATCACCGTTGGCCACCTTCAACACCACGGCGCACATCAAGAGCGCTGTGGTCAGGTTGTCTGCCACCGGCGAAATACAGAAGGCAAGCCCGCCGGTCAACCAGAACAGGGTGCGCAAGTGAAAGCCGGATCGCACCAGCCAGGCACGCAGGGCATCGAACAGCCGCCGATCCTCCATGGCGTTGATATAGGTCATCGCCACCAGCAGGAACAGCATCAACTCGGCATATTCCAGCAGGGTATGGCGAAAGGCCTGCTCGGCGACAGGGCTCATCCCCTGCTGTGCATAGGCGATACCGATCAGGATCCAGATCACCCCGGCGGCCACCAGCACGGGTTTGGACTTGCGCAGTTGCAGATACTCTTCAGCCATCACCAGGGCGTAGGCCAACACAAACAATCCGACACAAAAAAGTCCGATTGAAGAGGATGTCAACAGAACAGGGCCACTACTGGCATGGGCGGGAGGGATAAACAGGGACAGCAGCAAAATAACAGGGGTGAGCGCAGACATGGTCTCTTCCTTTTAGAACCATCTGGCAATGATGCTAGCACCTGGATGAAAAGAAAAATTCATCCAGGTCAATTAACGCTTAATTGGTTTGCTGTCGAAACGCGGGATTATTTCTTGCCGAAACCCGACTGCTTGAGGGTATAGCCTGCGCTGTTTTGCCAGGCATCCAGACCGCTGCGGTTATTGCCCGCCACCAGACTGGCGGCCAGACTCGGGCTGTTGAACAGCTGATCGGCGGTAAAGACAAAGCCGCCCTGACTGCGGGGCACTATGACCCCCTTCTCCAGCAGTTCGTGACGCAGCTCGATCACCGCTTCACGCAAAGAGGCGGCATCCTCGCCATTGGCGGTGGAACCGGCCAGCACCATAAAGCCCGGATTTTGCCGCTTGCCCACCGGATAACCGTGGGCCTCGGCCCCTTTGCCGTTGAAGTGGTAGAGCTCGCGCTCCCCCGGCCGGTTGTCGGAGAGTGCCTTTTGCAGGGTCATCAGCTCGTTGTAGATCTCGATGGGGACGACGGCAGCCTGCTTGTTGCCCTTGCTATCGATGATAAAACTGACTTGCTTGTGTAACATCCTTGCTCATCCTGTGACCCATGGAAGCCCCTATTCTAACCACCTCGGGCAAGCGGGATCCAGCGAGGATCCACTGCTCTTTTGCCGCCTTGATCACTAACTGGCACTCTTGATCAACCGTAAGGGGTGTTGATCAATGCTGGCCGTGCTAGCGTACCAAGCATGATGAAAGCCATTGACCATCAAACGGTTATCCCATGCTGACCCTGCGCAACCTCTGCAAGAGCTTCGATAACGGCAGTGAACGACTGCCGCTGTTCCACCATCTCGATCTCGCCCTCCCCGCAGGCGAGATCACCCTGCTGCTGGGCCAAAGCGGCTGCGGCAAGTCAACCCTGCTCAATCTGATCGCCGGTCTGATTGCACCGGATGAAGGGGAGATCTGGCTGGGGGAGACCCGGATCGACAACCGCTCCCCCGACGAGCGGGCGCGCCTGCGGGGCCGCCATTTCGGCATCGTCTATCAGGATTTCAACCTGCTGCCGACCCTCAACGTGGCCGAGAATCTGGCCCTGCCGCTCGCCATCAACGGTATGCCACCGGATGAGACAAGGATTGACCAGTTGCTGCACCGGCTCGATATGAGCCACAAGCGCCATGCCTGGCCGGAGCAGCTCTCCGGCGGTCAGCGACAGCGGGTGGCGCTGGCCCGCGCCCTTATCCATCAACCCGGTTGGCTGCTCGCCGACGAACCCACCGGCAGTCTCGATGAGCACAATGCCGAGCAGGTGATGGCGCTGATGGTGGCGGCGGTGCGGGGCACAGGCGCAGGCTTGCTGCTGGTGAGCCACAACCCGGCCTATGCCGCCCTGGCCGACAGGGTGCTGCGCCTTGAAGGGGGTCAACTTATCGAACTAAAAGGGCCCCGTCATGACTAAACAGCGACTTCGTCTGTCGGGGGCACGCTGATGCTGCCACTCAAAGCGCTGCTGCGCCTCTATCGCAGTCACCCCTGGTTGCTGCTGATGAGTCTGGCCGGGCTGGTATTGGGGGTGTCACTGGTGGTGGCCATCGAGCTGCTCAATCACAGTGCCCGCACCAACTTCGTCGCCGCCCGCAGCCAGCTGGCAGGAGAAGCCAACTACCGGCTGGCCCCCGCTGGCGGGCTGGATGAGCAGCTTTACGTGCAGTTGGTGACCAGCCAACCCGCTCTCGATGCCATGCCCCAGCTCCATGGCTGGCTCAAGGATGAAGAGGGGCGCAGCTTTCAACTGCTGGGAATGGCTCTCTTCAACCCCGGCCCCCTGCGCCAGCTGTTTGGCGCCCAACCCGCGAGCGAACCCGCATTTTCCCTCAACCGCGCCGACAGCATCTGGTTGGCGGCCCCCGAAGCGGAGCGCCTTGGCTGGCAAGCGGGCCTGAGTCGCCGCTTTGTATTGGGCGGCAGCGATGGCGCCAGCGCCCGCCCCCTGACCCTGATGCTGGCAGGCACGTTTGAGCCGGGCGCCGTGCCCATGGAGCGACTGCTGATAACCGACATCGGCCTCGCCCAGCCCTTGCTGGGCAAAGCGGGTCGGCTCGATCGCATCGTCTTCAAGCTAAGTGAAGACGAGGCTCGCACCCTGCAGGCCACCCTGCAAACCGATTACCCGAACCAGCCCTTGTGGCTTGAGCCCATCAGCCCGGCGCTCGATGCCAGCCAGCTTGGCGATGCACTGGCCCTTAACCTGACGGCGCTGTCATTGCTCGCCATGGCGGTGGGACTGTTTCTGGTGTTCAACGCCCAGCGATTTGTGCAGAGCGTACGTCGCCCCCAGCTGGCCCAGTTGATCATTCTGGGAATGGGGCCAAGCCGGGTGCTGCGTTGGCTCATCCTGGAGCTACTTATTCTCGCCACCATCGGCACCCTGCTCGGGGTGCTGCTCGGCAGCCTGTTGGCGCTGGCGCTGATGGGGCAGCTCACCCAGGCGCTTGCCGATCTCTATGGGCCCAACCCCATCGACCTGTTGCGCCTCTCCCCCGTGAGCCTGCTCAAGGCGCTGTTGATCGGGCTGCTCGGCACACTGGCCGCCAACCTGCCCGGCTGGTGGCAACTGCTGCGCCAATCCCCCCTCGAACTGCGCGCTGGCAGCAGCCACCCCCCCGCTCACCCGTGGCGACGGCGCGTGCTGGCCATCGCCATCTTGTTGCTGTGCGCCGTTTGCCTGTGGCTGCCGCAAACCGGTCTCACCGGTGCGCTGTTTATCGCCGGAGGCTGGCTGCTGGCCATGGCGCTCTGGCTGCCCGATGCCCTGCGCGGCCTGCTTGGCTGGTTGCGACGACGCGCGGGCGGCCCCCTCACTGCCCGACTCGGGGTAGCAGAGACCCTCTATCACCTCGATTGCACCGCCATCGCGGTGATGGCATTGCAGCTCGCCATAGCGGCGGCCATCGGCATCGGGGTCATGGTGTCGAGTTTTCGCTCAAGCGTGGAGATCTGGCTCGGCCAGCGTCTGGCCGCCGATCTCTATGTCACCGCCCCCAAGGGGGTGGCGGGCAACAAGGGTACCTTGAGCGATGCAACCCTTAAGACCCTGCTCGCCAATCCGCTGGTGAGCACCGCCTCGCGCCGCTCGGTGCACCCCGCTCGCTGGCAGGGGCTGCCCATCGAGTGGGCGCAGATGGACTTTATCCCCCAGCTTAAAGCGGCCTATCCGCTGCTGGCCGGACGCTGGCCCACCCGTCCCGACGAAGTGCTGGCGAGCGAGCCGCTGACGGTGCGCCTCGGGGTCAAGGTGGGCCAGACGTTGGCGATCAGTGGCGAGCAGGGGCCAAGGCAGTTCACCGTCACCGGCGTCTATCAGGACTACGGCAGCGACAAGGGGCAGATCCTGCACGCCTTCGAGGCTGGGGCGGTGCAATCCCTCGCCCTCTTTAGCAACGACCCCGAGCAGCTGGCCGACCGCCTGCGCGAGCGCTTTGGCGAGCAGCTCAATCTGCTCTCCGCCCCCGCCATTCACAGCGCGGCGCTCAAGGTGTTTGACCAGACCTTTGTGGTGACCGAGCTATTGAAACTGCTGATCCTCGGCATCGCCTTTGTCGGCATTGGCTCGGCCTTTATGGTGCTGGGGCTGGCGCGCCGTGGCGAGCTGCAGACCTTGCAGAGTCTGGGCTCGAGCCCCCGCCACTGCCGCCAGCTGCTGGTGTGGCAAGGGGCGGGATTGGGGCTGCTCACCGCCCTGCTGGCCCTGCCGGTGGGGTATGGCCTCGCCTGGGTGCTGATCGAGGTGGTCAACCCCCGCGCCTTTGGCTGGCGCCTCGCCTTCGAGGCCGCCCCCCTCCATGCCGTCACCGCCCTGTTGCTGGCACCGGCATGTGGCGCATTGGCCTCCTGGTATGCGGCAAGGAGAGTGGTATGAGACAGATCAAAGGGTGGCCGCTGGCGCTGGGTATGCTCTGGACGCTCTATAGCGGGGCTATCGCTGCCAGCGATCTGGGCGCCCTGCTCGGCGGCGGCAACAACAGCTTTAAAAAGGTGCTGCCGGGGCAAACCATCCAATTGCCGGAGGATCACGCCGCCCACCCCGATTACCGCTCCGAGTGGTGGTATCTCACCGGCAACCTCAAGGATGAACAGGGGCGCGAATATGGCATGCAGTGGACTCTGTTTCGCCAAGGGATCGAACAAGAACTCCGCACCAGCAACCCCTGGCTCACCCCCCAGCTCTGGCTGGCCCAGTTTGCCATCACGGATCTCGACCGTGGCAGCCACCAGCAAGATGAACGGGCCAGTCGGCAGGGGCCGGGACTGGCGGGGGCCAGCGGCGGCCAATATTGGCTCAGGGAGTGGCGGCTTGCCTCCCAAGGGACTGCGCTGTTCCCCGCCACCCTCAAGGTGCAGAGCAAGATTGGCGAGCTGAACCTCACCGTCACTGCCGCCAAGCCGCTGGTGCTGCAAGGCAAGGCCGGTTACAGCGAGAAAAGCCCGGGCAACGCCTCCTTTTACTACTCCTACCCGCGCCTGCATTTAAGCGGCACCCTGACTCGTGATGGCGAGACCCGCACCGTCACCGGACAAGGCTGGTTTGATCACGAGTGGAGCAGCTCGGTATTGGCCGAGTGGCAATCGGGCTGGGACTGGTTTTCGCTGCAGCTGGCCGATGGCCGCGAGCTGATGCTGTTTCGCCTGCGCACCAAATCGGGCCGCGCTAATCCCGAAAACCAGCCCGAGAACCGCTACGGTATCTTGATTGAGCGGGATGGCAGCAGCCGGGTGCTCGCCCCCGATGCGATTCGCCTCACCCCGGGCAACACCTGGCGCGGCCCCAAGGGGCAGAATTACCCCGTCGAGTGGCAGCTAAACGCCGCCGGAATGAGCCTCACCATCAAAGCCCGTCAGCCCAATCAGGCCATGACAGGTCGCTTTGACTACTGGGAGGGAGCTGTCTCTGTCTCGGGGGATACCAAAGGGGTCGGCTATCTGGAGATGACCGGCTACTGAACACCCTCGACAAACGTGGCCGGTCTGCTCGATGACCTAAAAACAAATCGCCCTTATAACAGGGCATAACCGTGATATTGCCCAGCCACTTCTGTCACTTGGCGCCAGTCGTCGAGGATGTCTTATCTGTTTATTTATTGAACTCCCCTTACCCACGCAACCCGCAAGCAACTTGGCTCAAGTCTGATCCTTGTCAAAAAACCTTTCAAAATCCGAGCGGTAACTAACTTTTTACTCACTTTAATTGGTCGGTGTTTGATATCTTTCTCATCCGGCACTCATAGCGCCAAAGGCAGCCGAGGAAAGCCGATGTTTGATCAACATCCAATCTGTTTAAAAGCAGCACTCGGGGAGCTGTAACCCCGTGCGGTAGCTATATTTTCAGTGAACAGAAAATAGATATGGATAGTTATTTTTTTCAATATTCAATGAATCTATATAGTCTGATACTGAGAACTTCAAACTGCTCTATTAAATGGATAAAAACTCTTCACCACAAGGCTTGGATAATTTTTACAGATATTGTAGATAGTTGTTTCAATATTTATTGAAAAGTTGCTATATACCCAAGAACGATGAGAATTTAAATGACAAATGAAGAATTGCGTAAAATAAAAATTCAAACGCATAAAAACAAAGAAGCAATCAAGACTATAAAGGCTGAATTGAAACCAGGAAAGCCGAGAACCACAGTTAGAATAAAAAGTAAAGAAATTGTAGTTAGAAAACCCAAGGTTGTCGCTGATTTACCAAGTAAGGTTGTATTGACAGATTCAACTTGGCAATTTGTAGAAATATACCTCAGATCAGAGGGGCAAAATGACGCTCTTTTTTACTGGGAACAGGCTAGAAATTTTTATGAATCAACTAAAACGCTCAGTTTAGTTTCTAAACCTTTAACCGCATATTACTGTTTTCTCAATGCAACCAAAGCCCTTTTAGAAGTAAAAAAAGTTGGTTATGATTTGAGCCATGGTGTGACTGGTAAACAAGAAAATGGGCATATACGCCTACAAAACGAAATTGTTAAATTTCAGCCTGCTGGGGTTGTTTCTGGATTAGGAATCTATCTGGGAGAGCATGTTCCTGCTGGAGGGCAGCAGTATACACTTAAAGACATATTTTATAATATCCCGTATATCCATCGTGCATTTACGATTACATATAAAAATATAGCTGAGTTATTTATTCCAATCATGGAGCCTCGATTTGTATTTGATCGTAGTCAAAATAAAGGTTGGCTAGAAATAAAATTGGAGAAAGAACATTCTAACCCTAGAACTCTTAGACGACTTCAAGGATATAGTTTAGATCCAATATATGATAATAGTGTATCATACACTTTAAGAAGGAATAAAAAGTTTGATTGGGTCGTTAATAATGGAATCCCTAGTGCTGCCAGTATTAAATCACTTCAAAATTACCATCAAAACAGAAGAAAAGAGCTTCGTTATATCTTTAGTCCAAATTCATTGTGGTATGTAAAAAGAAAGGACTTACAAAATAACATCATCGATAAGAGCACATTAACATTAACTATCGGAGCAATGCATCGTTTAAGTGAGCTATCGCGATATAATCCTCAGACTCTTAGTAAACATCTTGAAAAAGATGGTAGCTGGCTAATAACTGAGTTTATAAACAAATCTATTTATCAGTTCATTGACCAAATTTCCTCAGAAATAACGGGAAACGATTTTCGGGTAACAGGTTTTAGGGATTAGTCTTGCATATAAAGAACACCATTAACAGCACAACAATTAACCGATGCTATTAAGGGTGGCATTATTTATGCTCTATTTTCTGCGTTGATGTGAATTAAGAAGCCATTACAAATTAACATCTAATACTCCCAGCACTTCAATCAAATAAAATTAAACCTCGATAGAAGTTTTTCTACCGAGGTTTAAAAATACAGTTATAGAAAATGCTAGCAGTGGACAACCCCAAGATAACTGGGATCTGTTGTTAATAACATATATGGTAGTCACCAGACACCTGGAGGCACTGGTAAATTAATAGCAAACTTTGTTTGATAAATGTGGGAGCGAGGTAATTAATCTCCCCCGCCTCCCAGCGATTTAATAAACGCCAGCGTACGGCGATTAAACTGCTCCGGCTGTTCCACATTGCAGACATGGCCGCACTGTTCGATCACCGCTAATGAGGAGCTGGCATCGCGGGCTACCTGTTCGCGCACCGGTGCCAGAAACATATGATCCTCCTCCCCCATCACATAGAGGGTGGGAATGGGCAGGGAGCGTTCGCGGAAGTAACGCATCAGGGGGTTAACCTCGGTGGCGAGGCGGAACCAGCGCTTGAACTCTTTCTGGCAGAGCTTGCGGGCTTCGCGCACAAAGAGGTTGCGCGACTCCTGATGGTGCTGGCGCGGCATGATGATGAAAGCAAACAGCCGGTAGAGCCACATATAGGGCAGGAAATGCTGGCCGAGTCGGCCCAGTTGCACCAGCACCCGCGAGCGGATATCGAGCCGCAAAATAGCGCCCCCCAGTACCATGCTTTTCACCCGCTCCGGGCAGAGCTCGGCCAGATGGCGAATAAGGATGGTGCCAAGGGAGATGCCGACAAAGTGGGCGCGGCGGATATCGAGATGATCGAGCAGCCGAACGATATCTTCGGTCACTTCCCGAAAGCTGTAGTGGCCCTTGACCACCTGTTGCAGCTGGTGGGACTGGCCGTGGCCGCGCAAGTCCAGCAGCAGCACGTTGAAGTGCTCGCGATAGGCGCGCAGCTGCTTGAACCAGATGGAGGAGCTGCCACCGGCGCCGTGGACAAACACCACCCAATCCCGCTCGGGACCCAGTTCGAAAGTCTTGTGATACAACATCCAATAGGCTCCCTTGGTGATGGGGGGTATACTCGGCTGCGCGCATATTAACAGAACAGGCCCGCCGATAGATATGCGCCTGACATGACCCGGATCACCCCTTGCGCGAGAACTTTCCATGGATTTGACCCGTTTGCGCCACTTTCTGCTGACCCTGCCGGGCGCCACCGAAGATACCCCGTTTGGCCCGGAGATCCTGGTCTACCGCATCGCGGGCAAGATGTTCGCGCTGGTGGATTGGCAGGCCGAGCCGCTTACCATCAACCTCAAATGCGAGCCAGAGCTGGCGTTGCTGCTGCGCGAGATCCACCCCGAGGTCAAACCGGGCTGGCATATGAACAAACAACACTGGAACACAGTGACCCTGAACAGCACCTTGCCGGATGATTTGTGGCAGGGCTGGGTGCACCACTCCTATGAGCGGGTTGTCGCGGGTCTGCCCAAAGCCAAACGGCCACAGGCGCCGCGCCCCCTCTCCCCCACTGACGACCCAACCTTATGACGCCAGCACTTAATCCAGCACTTTGCATTGTCCCCCTTGGTGAGGCACATATCCCCGCCCTCGTAACCCTGTTTGAGCAGGCGGTGCGACGCAGCGGCCCCGAGCACTACAGCGCCGAGCAGGTGGAGCAATGGGCCCTCGGTTCACAACATCCGGGCTTTTTCAGTCAACTGCGCGAGCACCACGGCTGGGTGGCGGAGCAGGCAAATGTGCCCCTCGGGTTTGTCACTCTGAGCCCCGATGGCCACCTCAGTCTGCTCTATGTGAGCGCCGACCATCAGCGCCAGGGGCTGGGCAATCTGCTGCTCACCACGGCGCTCGCGGGGGCCCGAGGGCTCGGTATGACCCTCATCACCACCGAGGCCAGCGCCTTCAGTTATGAGCTATTTTTACGACATGGCTTTACGTTGACCGGGCTGGAGTGCGTGGAGCGGGGCGGAGTCAGTTTTACTCGCCATCGCCTGCACTGCTGCTTGCCAAGCTAGGGCAAGCCACTAAAATACGCTTAATTTTCGTATTGTTACTGTATTGAGGCAGCAACCATGGTGGTAGAAAGTGAAGGCTATATCTCGCTGATCGAGTATCTGGTGGAGAGTTTGGGATTGTTTGAATCCCAGCAGCAGAACGATGGTGAAGAGACCATCGAAGATCTGGTCAGTGGTCGTGTTGCCAGCAACCTGATGGCCATTTGCGAGCAAAACCCCCAGCTCGATCCCAAGGTGCGTTTCGCCATCATGCAGGAGGCCGACGCCGTGGTCGCCGATCTGGAAGAGGTGCTCTCCGCCGTCTGGCTGCGCGCTCCGACCCCGGAACAGAAAACCTTCCTCATCGAGTTTATCGATCTCATCAAGAACCTGTTCGACAGCGCCATCGGCTGATCTGCCGTACGGCTCTCCCGCCCAACGCAAGATTTCAGAACCGCAGATAAGGAAAAGGGCCGCCTTGGTGGGCAGCCCTGCTTGCTATCATTTTCAACCCGCCAGTGCGTTCATTCATCAGGCGGTTATCAAGGCAAGAAATGTGTCTGGACTTTGCATCCGATCCCTGGACGCTACCTAGTTAGTCCCGACTGGTCGCAATAAGTTCCCTCCTCCGACCATTTATTTTCACTTTTATTAAGAAATCGACTACAAACCTGTTCAGCGGTTCAGGCTTGGCGGCAAACAGACTCCAATGCCACCCAGCCCGCAGTAGCCATCCGGGTTTTTCTCCAGATATTGCTGATGGTAATCCTCGGCGTAGTAGAAGGGCGCCAGCGGCAGAATGCGGGTGGTAATGGCCCGGCTGTCGCCGCTTGCCGCCATCGCCTGCTGATAGGCCGCCATGCTCTGCTGGGCAATGATCTGCTGGCTCTCGTCACCATAGAAGATCACCGAGCGATACTGGGTGCCAATGTCCCCGCCCTGACGCATCCCCTGCGCCGGATCGTGCTGCTCCCAGAACAGTCTGAGCAGGTCGCCGTAGCTGATCACCGCCGGATCAAACACCACCTGCACCGTCTCGGCATGGCCGGTCAGCCCGCTGCACACCTCTTTGTAGGTGGGATTCTGGGTCACGCCGCCCTGATAACCGGCCGCGGTGGAGTAGACGCCCGGCTGCTGCCAGAACAGGCGCTCCACGCCCCAGAAACAGCCCATGCCAAACCACGCGATCTCCATGTTCTCGGGCCAGGGACCCTGGGTCGGGTTGCCATTCACCGCATGCTGCTGACCAATCACCATCGCTTCGCGTCGTCCCGGCAGGGCATCTGCCGGTGAAATAATCTGTTCCATGAATTCTGTCCTTGTATAAAACCCTGTGAAATCACACAGCTGACGAAAAGGAGCATCGAAGATAGCAGTTTATCGCGCCGGATCAACCGGCGGGCCCTCATCGCTCGCCCCGGCGGCCGTCTGCGCTTCCTGCCACCTGTTCCCAATCCGCACGGCCAAGCCGCTCCTCATAGACCAGAAACGGCCAAAATCAATATTTAGTCTTGATTTGTGAATTAATTTTCATATATTGAGCCAATCGCTGTTTTTTTATGGAAGAAATATCAAGTGCGTGAACGCGAACCCAGTCTGGTCAATGCCTTCCGGCAATCCACCCCCTATGTCAATGTGCATCGGGGTGCCACCTTTGTGCTGATGATGGGGGGAGAAGCCATCTGCCACCCCAACTTCGCCAATATCGTCAGCGATATCGCTCTGCTGCAGACACTGGGCATACGCCTGGTGCTGGTGTTTGGTTCACGTCCGCAAAACGATGAAGCGCTGGCCCGCGCCGGTATCGAGGCCCAGTATCACAAGCGGATCCGGGTCACCGATGACGAGAGTTTCACCATCATCAAGCAGGTGTGTGGCGGCCTGCAATACGACATCACCGCCCAGCTCTCCATGGGGCTCGCCAACACCCCAATGCAGGGGGCGCGGATCAGCGTGGTGAGCGGCAACTTCGTCACCGCCCAGCCGCTGGGGGTGGATGATGGCATCGACTTTTGCCACAGCGGCCGGGTGCGCCGCATCGACGTTGAGGGGATCACCCGCCAGCTCGATCAGAAGAGTCTGGTGCTCATCTCCCCCATCGGCTGCTCGGTCACCGGCGAGAGCTTTAACCTCAGCTCCGAAGAGGTGGCCCGCCGGGTGGCGGTCGACCTCAAGGCGGACAAGCTTATCTGCTTTAGCAGCACCCAGGGGGTGATGGACAGACGCGGCGAAGCTATCTCCGAGCTCTTCCCCGAGCAGGCCGAAGAGCTGCTGGTGGAGCTGGAGCAGGCGGGCGAAGAGATGTCCGGCACCGCCCGCTACCTGCGTGCGGCCATTGCCTCCTGCCGTGGCGGCGTGCCCCGCTCCCATCTGGTGAGCTATCAGGATGATGGCGCCATGTTGCAGGAGCTGTTCAGCCGCGACGGCCTCGGCACCCAGATCGTGCGGGAAAGTGCCGAGCAGGCCCGCGCCGCTACCATCGAGGATATCGGCGGCATTCTGGATCTCATTCGCCCGCTGGAGGAGGAAGGCATTCTGGTGCGCCGCTCCCGCGAGCAGCTGGAGATGGAGATCGACAAGTTCACCATCATCGAGCGCGATGGTCTCATCATCGGCTGCGCGGCCCTCTACTGCTTTATGGAAGAGGCGATGGCGGAGATGGCCTGCGTCGCCATCCACCCCGACTATCGCAACTCCAACCGGGGGGATCAGCTGGTGGCCAAGGTGGCCGAGCGGGCCAAGCGGCTTGGCATTCGCCGCCTGTTCGTGCTTACCACCCGCTCCATCCACTGGTTCCGGGAGCGGGGCTTCGATCCGCTGGAAGTGGAAGATCTACCGGTGGCGCGCCAGCGTCTCTACAACTGGCAGCGCCGTTCCAAGGTTTTGTCAAAGACCATTGCCTAAGCCATTGATTCTGTGTTGAGTTAGCCGACAATTTGAACTTTTTCACAAACTCGATTGACAGTGCAATCCAACGCAGGGTATTTCTAAATGCACTCCACCGCCCTGGTGGAGCCAGAAGAGGAGCGCTGCCCAGGCAGCCCAAGGGAGGACGCCAGCGTCCGGTGAACTTGGGTCAGGGGGAGCAGCGCCGAGACGAGTGAGGAGACTGGTGACCTCAACGTCGGCTGCGGGGGCTGAATCCCCCGGGTTGTCATCGGTAGTGATCATCCCCCACCGCGCCCTGTCAGGGGCGGTACGGGATGGGCTCTGCAGGTGGAGTGCTTCTGGCCGGGATAGCTTCGTTCATTCCTGCCATTTTCAGCCTCCTCCTCTCTTTTTTGCCCGATGGAACCGGAATCTTAAAATAAGACAGGAGTAAGCAATGAGCCCGATCAATGTCGCCAAGTTTGGCGGAACCAGTGTCGCCAACTTCCCGGCCATGAATAACTGCGCCGACATCGTGCTGGCCAATCCCTCCACCCGGGTGGTAGTACTGAGCGCCAGCGCCGGTGTCACCAACCTGCTGGTCGCTCTGGCTCAAGGGGAGCTGGACGAAGCGGGCCGCGACGAGCAACTGGCCAAACTGGCCGGGATCCAGCAGGCCATTCTGGCCGATCTCGGCAACCCCGATGATGTGAGCGCCCTCATTCATGGCCAGCTGGACGAAATTCGCCTCATGGCCCAGCAAGCCCACCAGCATACCGATGCGGAGCTGGCCGATCGCCTCATTGCCTGCGGCGAGCTGATGTCTACCCGCCTCTTTACCGAGCTGTTGCGCCAGCGCGGCGTCAAGGCCCACTGGCAGGATGTGCGCCAGCTGATGCGCACCGACAGCCGCTTTGGCAAGGCCACCGTCGATCTGGCCACTACCCGTACCCTCTGCCAGCAGACACTGGGCCCGCAGCTGGGCGACAGCCTCATCATCACCCAGGGCTTTATCGGTGCCGATGGCGATGGCCGCACCACCACGCTGGGGCGCGGCGGCTCTGACTACAGCGCAGCCCTGCTCGCCGAAGCGCTCGATGCCGCCAGTATCGAGATCTGGACCGATGTGCCCGGCATCTACACCACGGATCCGCGCCTCGTCACCCGCGCCCGCCCCATTCCCGAAATCAGTTTTGTCGAAGCAGCGGAGATGGCCACCTTCGGCGCCAAGGTGCTGCACCCCGCCACCCTGCAACCGGCGGTGCGCCAGAATATTCCGGTGTTTGTCGGCTCCGCCAAGGATCCTGCCGCCGGTGGTACCTGGATCCGTGCCAGCACAGATTCAAGCCCGCTGTTTCGCGCCGTCGCCCTGCGCCGCCAGCAGGTGCTGGTGACCCTGCACAGCCTCAACATGTTCCACGCCTACGGCTTCCTGGCCGAAGTGTTCGGCATTCTGGCCCGTCATCGCATCTCGGTCGATCTCATCACCACGTCGGAGGTGAGCGTGTCGCTGACGCTGGATCACACCGGCAGCCAGAGCAACGGCGAGCCGATCCTGAGCGACAAGGTACTGGCCGAACTGGGGCAACTCTGCAAGGTGGAGGTGGAAACCGGTCTGGCACTGGTGGCGCTCATCGGCAACCGGATGAGCGAAGTGAACGGGGTGGGCAGTCAGGTCTTTGACGCCCTGCGCGAGCACAACATCCGGATGATCTGCTACGGCGCCAGCGCCCACAACCTCTGCTTCTTGGTCAAGGAGAGCGAGGCGGGCAATATCGTCAACCGCCTCCATCAGGAGTTGCTGGACTGACCCTCACCGCGAGGCGAACCAGACCATGCAACAGGGCGCCAACACGGCGCCCTGTTCATTTGTATTCCGCGGATGTGTTAGCTCAGGCAAGGCTGGTGGCTGGCAACTGACAGGCCACGGCTTCGCGGCGCAGCTGCTGCAAGCGGGCCAGCAGCCCGGTCTGGCCGAGCTCCGTCTCCTGAGGCGAGAGATTGTCCACCAGCAGCGGATAGTGATCCGTCACTGCCTGCATCAACCAGTCGAGGCGACGCAGGGTGAGCGGGCCGCAGCTCTGGCCGCTCAGATCATCGGCCACATCGAGCCGGTGGCTGCGATACATGTCCCGCCACCAGTTGGCGACCAGCGCCTCGTCGCTCGCCAGCGCGGCGCTCCACTCCCCTTGCAGGGCGTGCAGGCGGGCCAGCACGGGCGCGCTGGCCCCTTCGCGGATCAGGTGATGGATCTCCCGTTTCACCCATTTCAGGCAAAGCTCGCGCCAGTAGCGAAATTGCGGCAGAGGATCGGCCTCATCGAGCCAGAGTCCGGAGAGGGTGCGGGTCTCCAGTCGCTCCGGCACATGGAACTGCGGGTCGACCAGACCGTTGGAGTTGTATTCAAAGCGGGGATCGAAGGTCCACATATAGCCAAAGTCGAACACGCAGATCTGCTCGCCGTCATCGAGCAGGTTGCCCGGGCTCGGGTCCCAGTCAAACCAGCCCCAACGGGCCAGCTCACCCTGCACCTCCAGCATCTGGGCCAGATTGCGCTCGTTGAGCTGATGGACCGGCACACCCCGCAACCAGGGGGAGACCAGTACCCCGGCCCGCGCCGAGCCAAAGCTGGTGCAGACCACGTGGGAGAGGACGGTAGGGTGCAGCTCGCGCAGCGCCTCGATTTCGCGCCGCCGCTCCAGCTCGGTCAGAAAGGCAGTCTTGCCATCGAGGTTGGCCACCAGCGAATCCTGACGGCGCCGCTTGAGGCACCAGTGATGCCCCTCCACCTTGAGGTGAAACACCTCTGCGGTGAGACCGTGGCGGTATACCTTGACCACAGCCGGATGGCTATCCTTCAGCTTGACCAGTTGGGCCAGCGGTAACGGGCAGTCTCGCTCGCGTCCGATCCGGATCTCTTCCTTGCTCTCCAGCATGCGCAGCAATCTGGCCTGACGTGCCATCACTTTGGGATTCATACATGTACCTCCAGTCGCTATCGAGAGACTAAACAGCAGATCCCTCCCAAGCCAGTGGCAAAACCCCATGATGACGCTTTCATCACATATTCCGAACAACCCCTCGATCGGGATCACAATTTGCAAGGTTGAGCTGTAACCAAATATTCATTAAGTGGTCATTAAATTGACAAGCTGAAACAAGGCCCGCACCATCGGGTCAAACTCTATGCGGATGAACGATCTCTCCCTCACTCGCTCAAAGGATGAGCTTATATGAATCGCCCCTCCTCAGGCCGCCCCCGCGTCCTGAGTCTGCCCTCTCTGCTGCTTGCCCTGCTGGGCGGATTGCTGCTGCTGACCCTGTTGTTGCCGCTGATCAATCCCGGCAGTTGGCTGGGCCGTGCCCAGCCGCTGGTACTGGGCCCCGCCGACAATCCGCTGGCTACCCTCACCCGCCACGCCCTGCTCTATAAAAGCGACAGCCGCGGCCTCTATCTGGTGGTGCGCAGCCAATGGCAGTTGCGAGGGCCATTGCAAGCGGGGGACAAGGTGCGGGTGGAGCTGCTCAACGACAAGGGGGAGCGGATCGACCAGCTCAGTCAAGCGGTGGATAAGCGTCAGGTGTGCCGCAATAACCGCTGCACACTGGATCTCAACAGCACCCTGCGCGCCCCGGATGACGCGCTGGCCAGCCGCTATCAGCTGCGCATCGGTCTGCTGCTCAAAGATCGCCCCGAGAGCGGCGACTTCAGCCAGATCCTGCAAACCCTGCCGGAGCAAGGCTTCAACCTCACCTATCTGGTGGTGAGCCTGACGCTGGTGCTGGCCCTGAGCGCCGCCGTGCTCAAAACGGTGCTGCCAAAGCTGCGCCGCAGCCTGCGCTGGCGGATCATCGGCAGCCTGCTGCTCGGCAACCTCACCTTCGTGCTGCTGCACGGCTTCGTGGTGTTCAAGCTGGGGGAGTTTCTGCTCTGGTCAGGCTTTCGCCCAGAGCACTACTATCTGGCCTGGGGCAGCATGGTGCTGGGTTGGAGCCTCTGCGCGCTGGCGGGCTTCAACCTCTATATGGGACTGGTCTTTACCGCGCTTTCTGGCATAGGTCTGCTGGCCAACTTTATGAAGATCGCCATCTACGGCGTGCCGCTCGGCGGGGATGATTTTGGCAACCTGCTGGCGCTGCTGCGGATCCTGCTCGACCAGCACCCCATCCTGCCCATCTTCACCGTGTTGCTGGCACTGTTTCTCTGCTGGCGCTTTGCCCTGTCACGCTGGGTGTTGCGCACAGCCGCCGCCACCGTCGCCTTCTTTGCCCTGTGCGTCTTTGCCACCCAGACCGGCAACAAGCTGCTGGGGGCCAACATTCGCTACGTGGATCGCGCGGTCAACTACCACAGGGACATCATCCGCTCCGGCCCCGGCCTCTATCTGTTCAATCTGGTGGACGAGATGCTGCAAAGTGGCAGCGTGTTTCGCTACCCCTTGCAGATCAACGAGCTGGCCCCACAGCTGAGCTATCCGCCCCAGGGCATAGCGCCGCGCTGGGATCTGGTGATCGTGCTGCAATATGAGTCGCTCTGGCTCGACTGGAAGGGGCGGATCTGCGCCCCGGCTCCCACTCTCTCCCTGCCCGCCAGCGTGCAGCAGTGGCAAAAAACCATCCACTCCCCCACCACCGGCGGCATGACGGTGCTGGCGGAGTTCGAGATGAACACCGGCCTGCCGGTGGGCTTGCTCAAGCAGGGGGTGGTGCCCTACTACTACCTCTCACAGCAGGTGCCGGGGCTGGCCCAGAGCGCCAGACAGAGTGGCTACCAGACCCTGTTCGCTCACCCCTATGTGGAAAAATTCTGGGGCCGCGCCAAGGCGATCCCGGCGCTTGGCTATGAGGAGCGCTGGTTCGACACCCGCTTCACCACCCTTGAGCACAAGGGGCTCTATATCTCCGATGATGCGCTGATCGACCACCTGCTCAAGCGCAGCGAACAGGATGACAAACCGCTGTTTGCCTATGCGGTCACCATGCAGGGGCACGGCCCCTTCGATGGCCCCCGCTATCAGGGGCAGGAGCGCAGCGGCGCCTGCCCGAACCAGAGCGAGAGTGACACCCAGCTGCTCAACACCTATTACACAGGGGTGGTGGATGCCATGGCCTCGCTGGAGCGACTGCTCAAGACCCTAGACCAGTCGGACAAGCGCTATCTGGTGGTGGCCTTTGGCGATCACCAGCCGTTTTTGATGTCCGCCGGCAAGGGCATTCACGGTGACAAGCCGGCGCGCGATGCCACCTACCAGATCCCCATGATGGCCTTTGCCCGCGCAGATGATCCCCTCAATCTGGCGACCCAGTTTGCGCCGGTGCGCCAGCTCTACCAGATGGGTCAGGCCACCCGACAGCTGCTGGCGGGGGATATCACCCCCATCGAAGAGAAGCCCCTGCTCCATCCGGTGCTGGGCGAGGAGAAAGGGTTCGACCCTTCAAGCCTGGTGCCGCAGATCCGCGCCAGCTTCCGGCCCGATGCCCTACCCTGATCCCTCCCCACAAAAACAGACAAGGCCGCATCCGCGGCCTTGTTGTTGGACATTCATTTCGCCCTCATTCTGCTCGCCACCAGTGCTCCAGTAGCGTGAGCTGCTGATGGTCGAGATCGAGCGCCACCTCGATACCCAGCGGCAACGTCAGCATGGGGTGGGTATGGGCGCAGTCAAACTCCGCCAGAATGGGGAAGTTCGGCTCCCCCACCACCTCCAGCAGGATATCGAGGGGGCGCTTGCCGCTACCCTGATCGTTGAACAGCTCATGCTTGCCGAGGATAAGCGCGCCGATCCGATCAAACACCCCGCACAGCTTGAGATGGGCAAAAGATCGCTCCAGCGTCTCGGCTGATTTCAGGCTGTCCTCCAGCAGCAAAATGTCGCCGTGCTCGATGGGCGGCATATAGGGGGAACCCCAGATCCCCGCCATGGTGTTGAGGTTGCCGCCAATCAGCCGTCCCTCAACCCGGCCTGAGCCCACCGAGATCAGCCGATTGGGCTGGCACTGCTTGGCCCGGGTCTGGTTCTCCCAGTTCAGCCGCTCATCGCTCCACTTTACCGGGGTGGGCAACGTGCAGGGGACGCCAGCTTCGTCGGCCAACGCAATCTGTAAAAAACTGGCCAGCGTCTCATCCACCAGCGGCGGCAACTCGCCAAAGGAGGCCACCAGCGCCGGGCCATAAAAGGTAACCAGGCCAGTTTGAGCATGGATGCCGAGCAGCAGGGCCGTCACATCGGAGTAGCCGACGATGATCTTGGGGTCGCGCCTCAGCGCCTCAAAATCGAGGTAGGGCAGCAGGGAGTTGGAGTTGCTGCCGCCAATCACCGACATGATGCAGCGCACTTCTGGGTCGCGAATAAGGGCATTGAGCTCCTCGGCCCGCGCGGCGATGGAGCCGGAGCGCCAATAATCCTGCTGGCCGGTGAGGCTGCCCGCCTTGAGCCTAAAGCCCTGCCCCTCAAGAAAGGCTTTTGCGCGGGCAAAACGGTTGGGTGCCCAGGCGGTCGCCGCGCTGGAGGGGGAGAAAAAAGCGATGGTATCGCCACGTTGGAGCAGCGGGGGAACCAATAACGTCATGACACACTCATCCTTGCCAATATCCAGCCATCACAGAGTCGTTGAGACTCCTACACAACCCCTTTGATCACAACGGGTTTATCACTATCGTTTAGAAATACAAAACACTTGATTCATTATTAACAGATATTCTAAACACCATCCCCTTCCTAGAATGACCTCATTGCGATGGCCAACCCCGGTTGGTTGTCAGAATGGTCGGCCTGACAGCCCGAACGTTCTCTTTCCCACTTTTTTCTCTGACTTATCAATGAGGTGCCTGTCATGAACAAAAACGCATCCCCCAGCGCATTGGTTGTAGAAGGCGGTGCCATGCGCGGCATATTTGCCAGCGGCGTGCTGGATGCGTTTATCGAGCATGACTATCGCCCCTTTGACTTCGCCATCGGCGTCTCGGCGGGGGCCACCAACTTGCTGGCTTATCTCGCCAGCCAGCATGGCCGCAGCCACGAGATCCTGACCAAACTGGCGTGCAGCCAGCAGTTTATGGATCCCCTGCGCTTTGCCAAGGGGGGCAATCTGGTGGATATCCACTGGCTGTGGAACACCAGCTGCCGCAAGTATCCCCTCGACATTCACGCCTACCGGGAGACCGGCATCCCCTTCTATGCGGTGGTGACCAATACCCTGACCGGCAAGGCGGAGTACATCCGGGTCAAGCCGGAGAACATGAACGAGGTGCTGCCAGCCAGCTGCGCCATTCCCCTCGCCTCCCACGAATACCCGGAGGTGCACGGGGTACCGATGACAGATGGCGGAGTGGCCGACTCCATCCCGGTGATCGAGGCCTACCGTCGCGGTGCCCGTCACCTGACGGTGATCCTCTCCGAGCCCCTTGGCTACCGGCTCAAGCCGATGCCCTTCCCCTGGATGATCCGCACCCTGCTCAAGACCCGCCCCGCGCTGGCACAGGCGCTGGAGCAGCGGGATCGCAGCTACAACGAAGCGCTCGATTTTATCGCCAATCCGCCGGAGGACTGCCAGATCGAGGTGATCGCCCCGGCCGACTACTTCCCCGTCTCCCGTTTCACCCGCGATATCAACAAGCTGGAGATGGGATACGTGATGGGCAAGTGCGCAGGCTATCAGGCCGCCCTGCTCAATTGACAAGGGTTTTACAGGCATGACCCGACCTGCCGCGACGCTCGCGCCGCCAACACAATAACAATCGGGTCAGTTGAGCAACATGAGTCATAAAAACAGACCGTGGCGAGGCAAGCGCGGCCAGAACCGGTGCCAGACACTCTTAGCTGCTTGCGCCTCATCCCTATGCCAGGGCATCTCACCCTCATACAAGGTGTTTATTTATGTCGTTTCTTCTCACCCATCCCGCGCTGGCGCAGCTGTTCGAGCGGCTGCTGCCCGATTACCGGATCATGGCGCCCGCGGCCGAATATCGGGGCGGCCGCTTCTCCGACACCGACAACGTCACCTATCACAGCATCCGTCATCCGGCCGATCTGGTGTGGCAGGAGAAGTCCCACTTCTCCCCGAAAGAGGTGGTGCTCCCCATCACCCAGACCCTGTTCCACTTCGACAATCTGGAGCTGCGCGAATCAAAGGTGGAGGCCAAGCCCACCCTGCTGTTCTTGCGCAGCTGCGATATCCACGCCCTGCGCAGGCTGGATCAGGTCTATCTCAAAAACGGCCAGAACAGCGACGTCTACTACGCCCGGCTGCGCAGCAAGCTCAAGCTGGTGCTGCTGGAGTGCCGCGAGAGCTTCGAGAACTGCTTCTGCGTCTCCATGGGCAGCAACGAGACCCGGGACTACGCCGCCGCCATTCGTCTGAGCGATGAGGGTGCCCGTATTGAGGTAAAGGATCCCGAGCTGCTCGGCTACTTTGCCGAACTGGGTGAATCCGATGACTTCACCCCGGAGTTTGTCCAGAGCAACCCGGTCAAGGTACGCACCCCGGACAGCGTCTGTGACGACCCCCAGCGGATCCGCCAAATCCTCACCGCTCATCCGGTCTGGGCCGAGTACGACAGCCGCTGCATCGGCTGCGGCCGCTGTACCACCTCCTGCCCGACCTGCAGCTGCTACAGCGTGCACGACCTCACTTATGCCGAGAACCCCAAGCAGGGTGAGCGCCGTCGCCAGTGGGCCAGCTGTATGGTGGATGGCTTCAGCGACATGGCCGGTGGCCACGGTTTTCGCGCCAAGCATGGCGAGCGCCTGCGTTATCGCGCCCTGCACAAGGTCAACGACTACAAGGCCCGTCAGGGGGAGGAGCACATGTGCGTCGGCTGCGGCCGCTGCGACGATCGCTGCCCTCACTACATCTCCTTTAGCAACATCATCAACAAGATGACCGATGTGGTCGAACAGACCATCGCAGCCGACAACGCGCAGGGGGCGAACTGATATGTGCCAGTGCCAGCAAACCGCAACAGCAGAACCGCAGCAGGGCGTGGTCGAAAACCGCCTGCTGCCCAAGGCCTACACCATTCTGGCCATCGAGCGCCACACCGAGCTTGAGTGGAACTTTCGGGTCTCCCGCGACTTTGATGTCCACTACGGTCAGTTTGTGGAGATCTCCCTGCCCACCGTCGGCGAAGCGCCCATCTCGGTCTCCGACTATGGCGATAGCTATGTGGATCTGTTGATCCGCAAGGTCGGCAAGGTGACCGATGCGCTGTTTGCCCTCGATGTGGGCGACAAGGTGTGGATGCGCGGCGTCCACGGCAACGGCTATCCGCTGGAGACCTACCGCAACCAGCACCTCATCGTGGTGGCGGGCGGCACCGGCGTCGCGCCGGTCAAGGGGCTGCTGCGCCGCTTCAGCAAACATCCGGAAGAGGTGAAGTCCCTCGACATGATCCTCGGCTTCAAGAACGAGCAGGCGGTGCTCTATCGCCACGAGATGCCGCTCTGGGCCGAGCAGCAGAACCTCATCGTCACCCTGGACGAGGGCAAGGAGAGCGAGCAGTTTCGCATCGGCCGGGTCACCGACTACATCGACCAGCTGGATCTCGCTGACAAGGAGGATATCCAGGTGATCGTGGTCGGCCCCCCCATCATGATCCGCTTCGTGGTGCTCGCCTTCCTCGAACGGGGCATCCCCAAGGATCGCATCTGGGTCGACTACGAACGCCGCATGGCCTGCGCCGTGGGCAAGTGTGGCCACTGCCGGATGGGCGACACCTATATCTGCGTGGATGGACCGGTCTTTCGTTTTGACCAGGCCCAGCATCTGATCGACTGAGGGAGAACACCATGAGTCTCGATATCGACATCATCAAGGCCCGCGCCAAGAACGAATACCGCCTCTCCAAGGTGCGCGGCGAAGCGATGATCAGAGTACGCATTCCCGGCGGGATCATGCCCGCCCACCTGCTGGCAGTGGCCCAGCAGATCGCCGAACAGTACGGCAACGGCCTGATCCACCTCACCACCCGCCAGAAGCTGGCGATGCCCGGTATCAAGTATCAGGACATGGACAAGGTCAACGCCGCCCTCGAGCCCTTTATCAAGGAGATCGAGGTGGAGACCTGCGGCATCGAGGTAGAGGACACCACAGCCGGTTACCAGACCATCGGCGGGCGCAACATCGTCGCCTGTCAGGGCAACACCATCTGCCAGAAGGGCAATATCGACTGCTCCGGGCTGGCTCAGCGGATGGAGAAACACCTCTACCCCAACCCCTATCACCTCAAGATGGTGATCGCCGGCTGCCCCAACGACTGCGCCAAGGCCAACATGGCCGACTTCGGTATCCTCGGCATCGCCAAGATCCACTTCAATGCCGAGCGCTGCATCGGCTGCGGCGCCTGCGTCAAGGCATGCAGCCACCACGCGGTGGATTGCCTCGCCATCAAGCATGGCAAGGCGGTCAAGGAGGAGAGCAAGTGCATCGGCTGTGGCGAGTGCGTGCTGGCCTGCCCGACCCTGGCCTGGCAGCGGGATCCCAAGCAGCTCTACATGGTCAAGCTGGGGGGACGCACCAGCAAGAAGACCCCTCGTACCGGCAAGCTGTTCCTCAACTGGGTCACCGAAGAGGTGCTGCACGCGGTGATCAAGAACCTGTTCGAGTTCGAGGCCGAGATGCTGGATGGCAAACCCATCTACCTGCACATGGGTCACCTTATCGACCGGGCCGGTTATCACAAGTTCAAGGAGCGGGTGCTGCGCGGCGTCACCCTCAATCCGGAAGCCATGGTCGCTGACCGCATCTTCTGGGCCGAAGATCAGTACGTCGCCAACATGCACGTCAAAGCGGTGCAATAGGAAAAACCTCGTTTGGGGAAGCGTGATCAAGTGGCCGACACCGGTGGGGATCTGTCGTTGGCCCGGGCGTAGATCACCCTTCCCCTTTTTTATTCCCGTCGGGGGATCTTTCCCCCGACCATCCGGGGTGCGCCACAGCGCACCCTGCTATCTCGCCCGGCGCGGCATTGCGAGCGGGCCAGTATCCGGAGCCTGTTATGGACTTTCTCCCTCTCTTCTGTCAGCTGCAAAACAAGCCGGTCCTGATCGTCGGCGGTGGTGAGGTGGCAGTGCGCAAGGCGCGCCTGCTGCTCGATACCAAGGCGAAGATCACCATCAATGCCCCGCATCTGGAACCCCAGCTGATGAGCTGGGCCGAGCAGGGTCGCCTGACCGTCTGCGCCGCCAGCTTTCATCCCGAACTGCTCGATGGCAAGTGGCTGGTGATCGCCGCCACCAACCAGCAAGAGGTCAACCAGCAGGTCTTTCATGAGGCGAACCTGCGCCAGATCTTCTGCAATGTGGTGGACTCTCCGGCCCACTGCAGCGCCATCATGCCCGCCATCATCGACCGCTCGCCGCTGATGGTGGCCATCTCCAGCGCAGGCGCGGCGCCGGTACTGAGCCGCCAGCTGCGGGAAAAACTTGAAGCGTTGCTGCCGCAACACCTCGGCCAGCTCGCGGCGCTGGCGGGCAAGCTGCGCGAGCGGGTCAAACTCATTCCGGACAAGCTGGCCCGCCGCCGCTTTTGGGAGCGGCTCTTTAGCCATGAGCGACTGGCATGCCAGCTGGCGCGCGGCCAACAGCAGGCTGCCGAGCAGAGCGTCGCCGAGCTGCTCGATGAGCAACCACAGAGCAAGGGGAGCGTGACCCTGGTGGGCGCCGGCCCAGGCGATGCGGGGCTGCTTACCCTAAGCGGTCTGCAGCAGTTGCAGCAGGCGGATGTGGTGGTCTATGACCGGCTGGTCTCGCAGGAGGTGTTGGCGCTTGTTCGCCGGGATGCCGAGCGGATCTTTGTTGGCAAGGAGGCGGGCCGCCACTGTGTGCCCCAGCAGGCGATCAACCAGCTGTTGCTGGAGCAGGCTCGCCTCGGCAAACAGGTGGTGCGGCTCAAGGGGGGCGATCCCTTTATCTTTGGCCGGGGTGGCGAGGAGCTGGAAACCCTGGCCGAGGCGGGCATCCCCTTCTCGGTGGTACCGGGCATTACGGCAGCCTCAGGCTGCGCTGCCTACAGCGGCATTCCCCTCACCCACCGCGATCACGCCCAGCGGGTGCAGTTCATCACCGGCCACGACAAGGAGGGCAATATCGCCCAGGAGTGGTCGGCGCTGGCGGCCCCACGCCAGACCCTGGTGTTCTACATGGGGCTGGCCCACGCCGCCCGCATTCAGGATGCGCTGCAAACCCACGGCATGCCCGGCCACACCCCGGTGGCGCTGGTGGAGCAAGGCACCCAGCTCAGCCAGCGGGTGGTGCGCGGCGAGCTGCAGCAGTTGGCCGAACTGGCCCGTCAGGTGAAGAGCCCGAGTCTCATCATCATCGGCTCGGTAGTCACTCTGGCCGACAAACTGGACTGGTATGGGGAAGCCAACGCCATCCACGGCATCTAACCCCGCACGGCTATCATCCAATAGAGACAACAAAACAGAGAGCGGCCATGCCGCTCTCTGTTTTTTGCATCAATGACAAGCCGTGGCACGGCGCGTCTGTTACTCGAGCAGGATGGGGCCGGTATTCTGAACATCGCTGTCATTCCAGTCGCTCTCATCGCGAATGCGCGGATCCCCCTGCAAGGTATAGAGGATGGTGCCCTGACGAAACTGCAGCGCGCCATCGGCCCGTTTCGCCTTCACCTTGACTCCGTTGACCCACACCTGCTCCTTGCCATCCACCTGAATATTGGCCACCGTGGCGCCTGTCTCGCGGTTCTTGGCGATCCACTTGCCCTGATAGGGCGAATCTCCCTTGGCCATCGGCAGTGCGGCTGCCTTGCCCGCCGACCAGGCGTGCACGGTGCAAAAGCCATGAGCTCGGCGATCATGTTTGATGACGTAATCCAGGGTGGGTTCGCTGGCGGGCAGATCGAAGGTGATCCCGATGACCACCTTGCCGTTTGTGGCCGAATAGGCGGCGGGCGCCAGCGTTTTCAGGGTCGCCTTCTTGCCATTGATAAAGACGTTGCCCCCTTGCGACTTGACCCGAATATCGGTGGGACAAGTGGCGCTGAAGTTGGGCAGCGCCGCGAGGGCACTGCCGGCATGGGCGGTCATGGCCAACATGACAAGGGTCAGCAGAGCAGGTTTTTGATTCATAGTGATACGCCTTCAAAAGAAGAGAACCTCGTCCGTGAGCGGTGTCGTTCCTGATGGCGGCACTCTAGCTTGACCCTCTCGGGCTACCCAGTTAAAAAAATAAAACCGGTCAGTGGAATTATTAATAAATATAAATATTTAAAATCAATGAGTTGAGAAAAAACCTTACAAACAACACGTATCTGCCAAGCAATAAAAAAGCCGATAACCCGGTTATCGGCTCATTGCCCATTCAGAGGCGGGTGCCCGATCAGACCACCACGGCGGTGCCACTGATGCTGACCATCAGCATGCTGCCGTTTTGCCCCACCACTTCGTAGTCGATATCGATGCCGACCACCGCATTGGCGCCAAGGGCCGCTGCGCGCTCTTTCAGCTCATCGAAGGCGATCTCGCGGGCACGGGCCAGCTCTTTTTCATAAGCGCCGGAGCGGCCGCCGATGATGTCGCGGATCCCGGCGAAGAGATCCTTGAAAATGTTGGCGCCGAGAATGGCTTCGCCAACCACGATGCCGCGGTATTCACGAATGGCTTTGCCTTCCAGCGTGGGGGTCGTCGAGAGGATCATCTTGAACTCCTGTGAGTAGCAGAAGGGCTCAGACTACCCCAACTGCCCGAAAATCCCAACCGGGTGGTGGTCTGTACGATGCCGTCCTTAAAAATCACGACAGCCAGATAAATAAACACCGCGCACGGGGCGCGGTGTTTGTTTCAGAGGGCCATTACACCGTTACGGGTTGTAAGAGACTACCGAGCCACTGAGGCCGGTCATCTGGGAGATCCTCCCCTGCATCCCCTGCAGTTTGGCCTTGGAGACATCCGGCCCGATAAAGACCCGGTTGAGCTGACCCTGCACCGGTGTGCGCGGCGAGGTGTGGGCAGAGTAGCCCGCCGCCCGCAGCTTGCTCACCAGCGCGTTGACGCTGTCGACGTTCTTGAAGGCGCCAAGCTGGAGGATCCAGCTACCCTGTGCCGGTGCCGCAGCAGGCGCGGGAGTGGTCGGCTGGGTCATTTTGCTTTCAATCAGATCGTCGAGGGACTTGATCTGACCCGCCTGCGGCTTGGTCGGTGCGGGCGCCTTGGCCACTTCAACCGGTTTGGCTGGCGTCGGCTTGGGTGCTGGCTTTGGCGGTTCGACCGGCTTTTTGGCCACCACTTCCGGCTTGGGCTGTGGCTTGGGCTGGGCATTCTGTTGCGGCTGGACCGGCGCCGGTGCGGCAGGGGTTGTCGCCGGCTGCGCACCGTTGCCCTGACCGGCGAGAGTCATGGGGTCAGCCACCTCTTCCACTTGCCACTGCTGTGCCGCAGAGGCCTGTTGCTGGCTGGCCAGATGATCGGCGGGCAGGCTGCTGGCTGCCGAGACCTGCAGCGCAGGCTTGGCAGGCTCCAGCTCGGGGCGCAGCGGGATCTTGGCAAAGGCCTCCTCCTTTTGTGCCAGCTTGTGACCATCCAGCAAGTCCGGCAGGAAAATAACAACCAGGGCCACCAGGATGACGGTGCCCACCAGACGGTTTTGAAACTTCGAGGCCAAGTTGAATCCTACCTTTACGTAACTCAATATGCGATTTGGCTCCCCGCCCGAGGGCCGGGGAGCCGGGGTGTGGCCTAGACGGCGACACCCGCCAGAATGTCGGCGACAGTGTAAAACGAACCAAACACAATGACCATATCGTCCGGACTCGATGCGGCCAACGCTGCCTGATAAGCGGCGCTGACATCATCAAACTCCCTGGCAGGCCCCTTGCCCTCTCCCAACGCCGCAGCCAGTTGCGCAGAGGTGGCGGCGCGCGGGCCGGTGAGGCTGGCCAGATACCACTCGCCAATCAAGCCATCGAGTTCGGCAAGGGAGCCCGCCATGTCCTTGTCTTTGAGCATGCCGACCACGGCGCGGCGTACACCCGAGCAGGGCATCTTGCGCAATTGCGCGGCCAGATAGGCCGCCGAATGGGGGTTGTGGGCTACATCGACGATCACCAGCGGCGCACTTTGCAACTGCTGCATCCGGCCAGCCAGCCGGGCATTGGCAAGCCCGTCACGAATGGCGGACTCCGGCAGCGGCAAGCCGAGGGATTCCAGCGCCGCCAGCACGGTCACCGCGTTCATCAGTGGCAACGCCGGTTTTGGCAGATCCCGCCACTGGTTCAGGCCGTGATAATCCCAACCGCTCTCGTGCTCATCGCCACGAAAATCGATACCGACCTGACGCAGGTTGGCGCCAAGACGTTGGGCTTCGCTGGCAATAGTCGCGGGCGGATTAGGCTCACCGCTGATGGCGGGCTTGCCAGCGCGATAGACCCCAGCCTTCTCCACCGCCACCGCTTCGCGGGTATCCCCCAGCCAGTCGCAGTGATCGAGGGCAATGGAGGTGATCATGGCAACATCGGACTCCACTACATTGGTGGCGTCGAGCCGACCGCCCAGTCCCACTTCCAGCAGCAGCACATCGGGCGCGGCGCGGCAGAAGAGCCACAAACCGGCCAGGGTGGCGAACTCGAAGAAGGTAAGGGCAATCTCGCCACGCGCCGCTTCCACTTCGGCAAAAGCGGCGCAGTGATCGCTGTCGGGCAGCTCTTGCCCGTTGACCCGCACCCGCTCGGTAAAGCGCAGCAGATGGGGCGAGGAGTAGACGCCGACCTTATAGCCTGCGGCCATCAGAATGCTGGCCGCCATGGCACAGCTGGAGCCCTTGCCGTTGGTGCCCGCCACCGTGATCACCTTGAACGGCAGCTGGGTAAGCCCCATACACCGGGCGACAGCACCGACCCGATCCAGCCCCATGTCGATATTGACCGGATGGATCTGCTCCAAATAAGAAAGCCAGTCGACAAGCGACCGGCTTTGGGATTGTTGCATGTTTGAACTCATCTTCACTCTTCGATGACGTGAGTATTCAGCATTTTGGCGAGCAGGCTGGCCAGACGGTTACGCATTTCGCGGCGATCGATGATGATATCGATGGCACCCTTTTCCAGCAGGAACTCGGAGCGCTGGAAGCCTTCCGGCAGCTTCTCGCGCACGGTCTGCTCGATAACACGCGGACCTGCAAAGCCGATCAGCGCCTTGGGCTCGCCCACGTTGATGTCACCCAGCATCGCCAGACTGGCAGAGACGCCACCCATGGTGGGGTCGGTCAGCACGGAGATATAGGGCAGGCCCGCCTTGGTGAGTCGGTCCAGCGCTGCACTGGTCTTGGCCATCTGCATCAGGGAGAACAGCGCTTCCTGCATGCGAGCACCACCAGAGGCGGAGAAGCAGACCAGACCGCGGCCTTCCTTGATGCACTCCTCGACGGCGCGCACGAAGCGGGCACCGACCACGGAGGCCATGGAGCCCCCCATGAAGGAGAATTCGAACGAACAGGCGACAACCGGTACCCCTTTGAGGGTCCCTTTCATCACCACCAGCGCATCTTTCTCCGCAGTCTCTTTCTGAGCGGCAGACAAACGATCCTTGTAGCGCTTGGAATCCTTGAATTTCAGTACATCCTGCGGCTCCAGCTCGGCACCGATCTCGGTACGACCCTGCTCATCGAGGAAGCTCTCGAGACGGGCGCGGGCGCTGATGCGCATATGATGATCACACTTGGGGCACACTTCGAGGTTGCGCTCCAACTCTGCCCGGTAGAGCACCTGTTCACAAGCACTGCACTTGGTCCACACCCCTTCCGGAATGTTGTGACGACGAGGCGCAGTGATCTTGCTCTTGGGAAGAATCTTCTCAAGCCAGCTCATGGAATTCCTTAATGCTTTTGTGCCTGACAAAACGCATCGAGCCTAGATTGTTCAATGACTTAATAGCTCGATGGCAACAAATGACGGGTCATTAAACCACAATTTTTCGGGCGCAGTTACTAAAAACTGGTCGTACCCGGTGCCGAGTCCGGCAGCCACAGCGGGCCGAGCGGCAACTGCGGCAGAGCAAACTCGGCCGGGTAATCCACATCGACCAGATAGAGGCCACCGGCCTTGGCGGTCGGCCCGGCCAGATTGCGATCCTTGGCAGCCAGCACCTCGGCAATCCACTCCACCGGTTTGAGCCCCTGCCCCACCAGCAGCAGGGAGCCTGTGATGTTGCGCACCATATGGTGCAGGAAGGCGTTGGCCTTGATGTCGAGCACGATGTAGGGGCCGGAGCGGCTGACACACAGATGGGTCACATTGCGCCACGGGGTGTTGGATTGGCAGGCGACGGCACGGAAGGTGCTGAAGTCGTGCTCCCCCAGCAGGCTCTGGCCCGCCTGGTGCATCAACTCCGCATCGACGGTCTCGTGGTAGTGGCTGACGCCACTGCCGAGGATCGCCGGCCGGTAGTTGTGGTTGTAGATGACATAGCGGTAGCGACGGGCGGTGGCGCTGAAGCGGGCGTGGAAGCTCTCGTCCACCTGCTTGACCCAGCGCACGGCGATATCCGGCGGCAGGTTGGAATTAAGCCCCAGGGTCCAAGCCCCTTCGGCACGGTTCGCCTCGGTATCGAAGTGGATCACCTGACCGGTCGCATGGACACCGGCATCGGTGCGTCCGGCACACTGGATGGAGACAGGGTGGTTGGCAATCCGGCTCAGCGCCGTCTCCAGTTCAGCCTGCACGCTGATCACTTCACGCTGACGCTGCCAGCCGAAATACCGGCTGCCGTCATATTCAATACCTAGGGCAATTCGCATGGATAAACTTGTCTTGTTGTGAAAACGCAGTGAAAGAAACGGGGCGGATTATACGCGCTCAGCCCGAAAAGTCCCACCACGCACGCAATTGGCCCAGATTGAGAGCCTGCGCGGCCATGCTCACCCCATCGCAACTCGCCAAAAGAAGAGGGCAGCCTGCTGGCTGCCCCCGTTTTGCTGATCCCGTGATGGGAAATCCTTTAGCCCAACCGCTTGAGCAACTTCTCGGCTTCAGCGCGCTGGTGATCGCTGCCCTGCTCCGCCGCCTCTTGCAGCAGCTCGCGGGCGCTATCCTTGTCGTCAATCTCGAGGTAGGCACGGGCCAGATCTAGCTTGGCACCCACACCGCCGTCGTCGGCATCCACATCAAATCCGGTGGATTCCGGCAGCACCTCGGGAAAGCCATCGAGCCCCACATCCAGCGAGAAGCCCTGATACGGCTCCTGCTCCGGCGCGGTGGCATCCGCTTCAGCCAGCAGCTTGTCGATCTCGACGTAGCCGCTCTCTTGCGCCTGCTCACGGGGTTGAACATCTGCCGGATGAGATTCCACCTCAGCGAACGCATCTTCGAAATCGGAGAGCGCCAGCTCGTTGGGATCCCACTCCAGCTCCAGCTCAGCTTCCTTCGCCTTGACAGGCTCAAGACCGAGCTCGGCCAGCATGGCATCCGCACTCTCGTCGGTGTCCTCTGCGGCACTGAGATCAATGGCGTTGTCATCTTTCCCTGTGGCGGGCTCGTCGAGGGCACTGTCGAAATCACCGAGATCGAAGCTGGCCAAATCGTCGTCAGCGGCACCGACTTCGTCGATGGAGCTCAAATCGGGCTCGAGGTCGGCTGAGAGATCCGCATCCAGCTCGGCAAACAGGGCTGCCTGCAGCTCCTCTTCGCTCATGATCTCGTCAGCGGCCTTGGGCTTGGGATTGAACTCGCTGGCCAGATCCATGGCGGGCTCGTTGGCCAGCGCAATGGGCTCATCCAGCGAGAGATCGAGATCCGGCACAAGATCCGGGTCACGACTGGCTGGCTGGGCCGCCATCCGCTCGGGCTCAAAACCCTGCAGCTCCATCTCGCCCTCGTCGCTGAACACCAGATCGACATCCGGCTTGGCGGCCGGCTCGTCAGGCTCCATCGGCATAAAGCCATCCGGGGTGTTGAGATCCGGCACCGGGCGCACCGGCTCGTTGTCGGTCACATCGACGCTCAGCAGATCATCAAACTCGCTCTGCTCCTGATCCATCATCATGGCGGTGGATTCGGAGAGGCTCTTCTCCTGCTCTTCCAGTTCGCGGCGGGCACGGGCACGCAGCCACAGGGTCACCAGCGCCAATACTAGCAGCACCGGCAGCAGGATGATCATGGCGAGGTTGAGCGGTGAGGAGAGCAGGTCCATCAACCAGTTTTTCTCAGGCTCAGGCTCGGCTGCCACCGGCGGGACCGGTTGGGCCTTGAGCTCGGCAATCTCTTTTTGCAGCGCCGTCTGATCCTGCAACTGGGCCTTGAGGGTCTCCACCTCTTCGGTCAGGGATTGCAGACGCAGCTTGAGCCTGTGGTTCATCTCGGTCACCTGGCCGAGCTGGGCATTGGCATCTTCCAGTGCCAGCGCCATCTCGGTGGCCGGTTTGCCCACCGGTTTATCCAGATCGGAAGGCAGAGGCGCCGGTGTGGAGCCTTCTGCAGCGCTAGGAGCAGGTGCTACCGCCTCTTTCGGCGCAGGCTCGCTCACCTTGGCCACTTCTTTGGTTTCAGCCGCCGGTTGCGGTGCCACCACCGGGGCGGGAATGGGGGCGGCTTTCGCCACTGGCAGCGGCGCAGGCGCAGCCTTCACCGGCTCGCTCTTGGCGGCTTCAACCTTCGCGGGTTTGGCGGCAGCCGGTTTGGCGGTATGGGCCTGCTTGTCAGCCAGATATTTGGGGCTTAACCCCTTCCAGCTGGCGTTGTCGCTGCGGAACTTGGCGCGGGCCTCGGCATCAGTGATGACGCTCGCCTCGGCCGTGGTCGGCAGCAGAATGCGGGAACCCACCAGAATGTGGTTGATATTGCCATCGGCAAAACTGCGGGGGTTTTTCTCGTAAATCGCCACCATGGTCTGGTAGACGCTGACCCGATTGGAGGGGCGATATTTGCTCGCCAGACTCCAGAGGGTATCGGTCGGACGAACAGGGCCATAGCTACCGGCATTAGCAGTGACCTGACGCACCACCGGCTGGGCGGTTGTACGCACCGGTTGCGCGACGGGTCTGGCGACCGGCTGCGCCAGCGGCTGGGAATTGACGGCGGGAGGTGCGGGTTCGTCAGGGCCTTTTAGCTCGACAAAAAAAGGCTCCCGCGCCGAGTCTTCAGCCTGGACGGTGCCCAGCAGACCCAATGCGAGTAGCGTTGCCAATGTTATGCGGGAATGTCCCATATTCGTTCCTTCGTATGACGGCCCTATCACATTGAAAAATCTGGATAGTTACCCCAAAACAGTCGGTTCAATATAAATCAGGCTCGCCTGGCAAGCCAGCAGTCCGACACATTTAGCACCCAACTTGACCCTGAGTGTAGGAAAAAACTTAATCAGTTGATATCGCAACAGAATCTTGAAGTGACGGAGTGCGGCATGGGTCACACCCCGGTTTGATCACAGGCCGGATGCGCAGCACTCCCTGCTGCGCATCGGTGGCATCTGACCAGCCTTACAGATAGTCGCGAACCAGCAGCTCGGCAATCTGTACACTGTTGGTTGCCGCGCCCTTACGAACGTTATCGGCCACGATCCACATATTGATACCACTTGGATGAGAAATATCCTGGCGCACCCGACCCACCAGCACCTCATCCTTGCCGGTTGCGTCACGCACCGGGGTCGGATAGTCCCCTTCGTCATCAAACAGGGTCACACCCGGCGCATTGCGCAGCAGGTCCTTGACCTGTTCGGCATCGAGCGGCTGGTGCAGTTCGACGTGTACCGCCTCGGCGTGGCCGTAGAAGACCGGCACCCGCACGCAGGTGGGGTTCACGGCAATGCTGGCATCCCCCAGGATCTTCTGGGTTTCCCATACCATCTTCATCTCTTCACGGGTGTAGCCGTTGTCAGTGAAGCTGTCGATCTGCGGGATCAGGTTAAAGGCGATCTGTTGCGGATAGAGGGTCGGTTCCACCGGACGACCGTTGAGCAGATGAGCGGTCTGACCCGCCAACTCGCTGACCCCCTCTTTGCCGGAGCCTGACACGGATTGATAGGTGGCCACGTTGATGCGGGCAATGCCCACTTCGTCGTGCAGCGGCTTCAGGGCCACCAGCATCTGGATAGTGGAGCAGTTGGGGTTAGCGATGATGTTGCGATTGCGAAAATCGGCCAGCGCATCCGGGTTCACTTCCGGGATCACCAGCGGGATATCTTCGTCGTAACGGAAGCAGGAGGTGTTGTCGATGACGATGCAGCCGTGTTCGGCAGCAATCGGCGCCCACTTGGCAGAGACCTCGGCACCGGCAGAGAAGAGTGCGATCTGCACCTGGCTCCAGTCAAACTCCTCCACATCGAGGATCTCGAGGTTCTTGCCGCCAAAGCGCACGGTATCACCGGCGCTGCGGCTGGAAGCCAGCGGATAGAGGGTCGCAACCGGAAATTCGCGCTCTTCCAGGATCTCGATCATCGCCTGACCCACGGCGCCGCTGGCACCCAATACCGCTACGTTAAACTGCTGGCTCATTCTGTTCTCCTCTGATAATGCTGCAATGGCGCCGGATGGCGCCATGGTCGGCAGGCTCCCGCACGGCGAGATGACGCTGCCTGATATGGCTGAGACGGCGCAGTAGCGACTGCGCCAGCTCAGTAAAAAAGGGGTTCGAGGTAGCCAGTACGGCTCATCCCTTCCGGTTATCTTCCAACAATTTGCCCCCGATTCTGGGGCGTGACAGCGCAAATCCCAGCTCGCCCAGCGCCTGGTCGGCAAACGCCCCCTCAACCTGCAGGGAGGATAGTTCACGGCGCTCGGGATAGTGTTTGCGCTGCTCGTCAAAGCTGCCGGACAAGCCGAGTCGGGCCCGGAAACGGGCATCATCGCGGCGCACGTCATAGACCAGATGCACCAGCTGCTTGATCAGCGCCTGCTCCGGTGCGCGGCCCGGCACCACCGCCTGCACATCGGGGGCTGGCAGGAGCTTACTCAAATCCTGACGAGGCTGGCGTCCCAGCTGCTGGCAGAGCGCCTGGTAGAGCATCCAGGTACCGCGCGCCTTCCCCTCCAGGCTGTAACCGGCGATATGGGGGGTGGCAATCTCGGTATGGGGCACCAGCGCTGCCAGTGGCTCGGGCTCGTTCTCCCACACATCCATCACCAGTCGCAATGGCTCATCGCTCAGCTGACGTGCCAGCAGGGCCCGGTTATCCCACACCTCGCCACGGGATGCGTTGATCAGGATCTGCCCGGCAGGACGCGCGGCAATCTGTTCGGCATCGAGCAGATGGTAGGTGGCATCCTGCCCTTCGCGGGTAATGGGCACATGGAAGCTGACGATATCGGCGCCAAGAGCGGTCTGATAATCGACAAAGCCCGCATCGGGGGTATTACGCGCCTTGGGTGGATCGCAGCGCAGTACCCGCATGCCGAGCGCTTGGGCCTTGCCAGCCACACACTCGCCGGTATTGCCCGCGCCAATCACCGCCAACGTCATGGCCGAGAGGTCGAGTTCATAGCGCTCCGCCAGCACCAGCAGGGCTGAGAGCACATAATCCCCCACCGAATACTTGTTGCAACCGGGGGCGCTGAAGAAGGGAATATTGCGGCTTGCCAGCAGGGCCTTGTCCACATGGTCGGTGCCTATGGTGGCGGTGCCGACAAACCCGAGTTTGGGGCTGGTCGCCAGCAAATCGCCGTTGACGCGGGTGACCGAACGCACCAGCAGCACATCGGCATCCAGCAGATCGCGGGCCTGCATCTGCCGTCCGGGCAAGGCGACCACCTCGCCAAATTCGGCAAACAGCTCCACGGCATGGGGCATATTCTCATCAACGACTATCTTCATCGGGCTCTCTTTGGTCACAACCGCCACGGGGGCGCCATTCTAGCGCAAAGCTGCCCGAGATTTCAGCCTGTGATGCAATCCGGCGCGAAACGGGACCACATTGTGCGGCAGCCGTTCCATCCGCCCACTCAAACAGAGAATGTGGCCACAAATGTGTAAGCAGAGGTAACAAACCGACTGCTCGGCTTTGTCCGGGCGTGTCACGGTGGCACAATGCCCCTCTTTTTTCGCGATCGCCCATATCCACCATGCCGCCACACGCTTCGTCGCTCCCAACGTCAACCGCCTCACTCACCCGCAGCCAGGTGCTTGGCTTCACTACCCTGTTGATCCTGCCCCTGTTACTGCTCGCCACCCTGCCCTGGCAGCCTTTTTTGACCGGCTCCCTGCAATCAGGCTGGTTATGGTGGTCATACGCCCTCACCCGCATGGTCGATCTTCCCGGGATCGGGGTCAGTGGCGCCCTCTTGCTGTTGCTGACCCGCTACAAACTCAAACTGGAGCTGGCTCCCTTCATTGCGCTGGGATGCGCGCTGGCAGCCCTGCTCGCCAGCGACTGGGTGATGAAAAGCCTTATCAAGCACCTGACCGAAGAGCCCAGACCCTATCTGCTCTGGCTTGAGAGTCAGTCGCTGATCCCGGCCATCAAGCACTTCTACGCCAGTAGCGTCGATGTGCGCAGCGAACAGGTTCACGCCGCCAGCCAGCTGCTGGCCCTGCCAGAGTGGCTCGGCCACCACTGGCAGGACGAGGTGAACTACGCCTTCCCCTCTGGCCACAGCATCGCCGCCATCAGCCTGGCCCAGTTCTTTGGTCTGATCTGGCTGGCCCGCGCTCCCACGGGCGTCTGGCTGCTACCGTTGTGGGCGCTGGGGATTGGTCTGTCACGCATGGTGATGGGAATGCACTGGCCGGTGGATGTGCTGGCCAGCGCCCTGCTGGGTACACTCACGGCGCTGATTGCCGCCCGCTGGTGGCTGCACAGATATTGAATCCGGCGCCATCTTGGCGCGGCATCCTGCGTGGGATGGGAGGACAAGCCTGTGCTTTTTTGCCATAATGCCGCCTCATTTTATCCCGACCGAGATCCCATGACCGACGCAGTTCATACCCTCAAGGGCCGTTTCCGTGGTTTTTACCCCGTCGTCATCGATGTTGAAACAGCCGGGTTCAACGCCAAGACCGATGCCCTGCTCGAAATCGCGGCTTACACCCTGAAAATGGATGAGCAGGGCTGGCTCGTTCCCGATCAGGTATTCCACTTTCATGTCGAGCCTTTCGAAGGGGCCAACCTGGAAAAGGCCGCGCTGGAGTTCACCGGCATCGACCCCTACAACCCGTTGCGTGGCGCTGTCTCGGAAAAAGAGGCGCTGACCGAGATCTTCAAGGGGATCCGCAAGGGGATGAAGGAGCAGGATTGCGGCCGCGCCATCATAGTGGCCCACAACGCCACCTTTGATCACGGCTTCGTGATGGCTGCCGCCGAGCGCGCTGGCCTCAAGCGCAATCCGTTCCACCCGTTTGCCACTTTCGACACCGCAGCCCTCTCCGGATTGGCGCTGGGTCAGACCGTGCTGGCCAAAGCGTGCCAGAGCGCCCGCATCCCATTTGACAATAAAGAGGCGCACTCTGCCCTCTATGACACCGAACGCACCACAGAGCTGTTCTGTCATATCGTTAACCGCTGGAAGAGCATGGGGGGCTGGCCGCCAGCGCATCCGGATGATGACACAACCGATGCCCCTGCCGACGATGAGGGGCAAGAATAAACAAATGAAGGCTGCCACTGGCAGCCTTTGCTTTTTTGGGGAAGTGATTGATTGCACGGCGCACCGGAGATCGCTATCAAGGTCACTATCCACCGCTGCGCACGGGATGCACGGAGACAAACAGGTTACAAACCCTCATGTTGAGCAACCTTGTGCCACATGCTGCTGCGATATGAGGGGTTTGACTGATTTTTTACTCGACATTTGTCACATTTTTCGCAAACTAACTCCCCTTCACATGACAGACAGCAATAACAAACTATAAGGAAATCAAATGAATCCAGTTGTTATCGCAGTCGGGCTGATGCTGGTGCTCAGTCTGCTGCGGATCAATGTGGTGGTCTCGCTGGCGCTGGGGGCCATTGCTGGCGGCCTGGTCGGTGGGCTGTCGTTGACCGATACCCTCACCACCTTCAGCGGTGGCCTGGGCGGTGGCGCCGAGATTGCCCTCTCCTACGCCATGCTGGGCGCCTTTGCGGTTGCCATCTCCCGCTCCGGGATCACCGACCTGCTGGCCCGCAAGGTGATCAGCCAGTTGGGCAAGGATGCCAGCTCGACCCGCATCATGTGGGTCAAAACCCTGTTGCTCTCTTCCGTGCTGGCCGTGGCGATCTCCTCCCAGAACCTGATCCCGGTTCACATCGCCTTTATTCCCATACTGATCCCGCCGCTGCTGCATGTGATGGCGCAGATGCAGATCGACCGTCGTCAGGTGGCCTGTGTCATCACCTTTGGCCTGACAGCTACCTATATGGTGCTGCCGGTCGGCTTTGGTGGCATCTTCCTGAATAACATTCTGGCCAAGAATCTGATCGATAACGGCGTGCCCATCACCACCAGCCAGATCCCGCTGGCGATGGCCATTCCGGTTGCCGGTATGGTACTGGGCCTGCTGATTGCGGTATTCATCAGCTATCGCAAACCGCGCCAGTACGATCTGGCCAAGATCCTGGATGCCGAGCCCGAAGCTGTCGAGCTCAACCTCACCCACATCTGGGTGGCCCTGCTGGCCATTGGCGTAGCGCTGGGGCTGCAACTGATGACCAACAGCATCGTACTGGGTGCGCTGGCCGGTTTTGTCATCTTCACCTGCGGCGGCGTCATCAAGTTTCGCGAAAGCCAGGATGCTTTCACCCAGGGGGTGCGGATGATGTCGCTGATCGGCTTCATCATGATCTCCGCCGCCGGTTTTGCCGCGGTGATGAAGGCAACCCACGGGGTCGACTCTCTGGTCCAGGTGGTCGCCTCCGGCATCGGCCAGCACAAGGGGATCGCCGCCTTCCTGATGCTGCTGGTGGGCCTGCTCATCACCATGGGGATCGGCTCCTCCTTCTCCACCGTGCCCATCATCGCCACCATCTATGTGCCGCTCTGTCTGCAGCTCGGCTTCTCACCAATGGCGATCATCGCCCTGGTCGGTACCGCAGGCGCGCTGGGGGATGCGGGTTCACCAGCCTCCGACTCGACCCTGGGCCCCACCTCCGGCCTCAACGCCGATGGCCAGCACGACCATATCTGGGACAGCGTGGTGCCCACATTTATTCACTACAACATCCCGCTGGTGATCTTCGGCTGGATTGCCGCCATGGTGCTCTGATAGCCCCTCGGGCTACGAACTCTGCACGTCACAATGCACAACAAGAAGGCGACCAGATGGTCGCCTTCTTCATTGATGCCAACCAATTACCCCGTTCGACATGAATAATGACAGCCAGCCAGACAAAGCCCCTGAGCAGCCAACTAGTCGCCACCCCTTACGATCGCCGGAGTCAGCGGGCGCAATGCTGTCACTCCCCATCCAACTATCCGCCCAAGTGCACACGTCCCAACGCTTGCCAATACAAAGAAACGGCTGCCAGCTCAGACCTGTGGCAGAACGGCGGATGATACCCAACCACGTCACAACCGCCTGTCGAGTAGGAAAGGTATTCTCTCTTTCCCCGACATCCAGTTATCAAATAGTGGCCATCATGCGCTCACCCATGTAACGGCTTATGCCGATCTGACGTTCAGTAAGAACACAGGGTAAACCGCAGGCAGAAAAAAGGCCGCTCAATGAGCGGCCTTCTTCATAACGGGATCAGCAATCAGCTTTCGCGACGCTTGCCACCGAATTTGCGATCTTTGTTGAAGCCACCTTCACGGCGCTCCCCGCTCTTGTTGAACGGACGGTCACCCTGGGGACGGCGATCCTTGTTGAAAGGACGGTCGCCACGGAACGGACGATCACCACGGGGCGGACGGCTGCTGGTGTTGCCACCGGCCGGCACTTCGGTGTAGCGGGTGATTTGCAGCGGACGCTGGCAAACACGGGCTTTCTTGATCACTTCCAGTACATCTGCGGTCATGCCTTTCGGCAGATCGACGGTGGAGAAGTCATCAGCGATGTCGATGTTACCGATGAAGCGGCTCTCGATGTTCGCTTCGTTGGCGATGGCGCCTACGATCTGGCCCGGCTTGACACCGTGATGGGCACCCACGTCTACGCGATAGCGCTCCATCTCCACATCCGGGTTGTCTTTCAGCGGACGCGGTTCGAGGGACGGCATGCGACGGGCAGGACGATCGCCACGGTCACCGAAGTCACGACCACCACGGTCGTTGAAGTCACGGCGCTCGAAGCCACCACGATCGTTGCCAGCATTCAGCAGCGGATCTGGAATGGAGTCATCCAGCAGCAGCGGTTGGTCACCCTGTACCAGCTTGGCCAGTGCGGCAGCCAGCTCCAGCGGATCGGCAGAATCCTCTTCGATCAGCTCGTTCACCAGGTTGTGGTAGATCTCGAGCTCTTCACCCATCATGGTTTCGCGGATGCGCTCCTTGAACTTGGCCAGACGATGCTGGTTGATGTCCTCGGTGCTCGGCATCTTCATCGGCTCGATGGCCTGACGGGTTGCGTGCTCGATGGCGCGCAGCATACGACGCTCGCGGGGAGCGACGAACAGGATGGCTTCGCCTTTACGACCGGCACGACCGGTACGGCCGATACGGTGTACGTAAGATTCGGTGTCGTACGGAATGTCGTAGTTCACTACGTGGGTGATGCGCTCAACGTCCAGACCACGGGCGACAACGTCGGTGGCGATCAGGATGTCCAGCTGGCCCTGACGCAGCTTGTCGACGGTACGCTCACGCAGTTTCTGCGGGATGTCGCCGTGCAGCGCTTCACAGGCGTGACCACGGGCGGCCAGCTTGCCAGCCAGCTCTTCGGCAGCGTTCTTGGTACGTACGAATACCAGCAGGGCTTCGTAGGATTCCACTTCCAGCAGACGGGTCATGGCGTCCAGCTTGTGCAGACCGGTCACTTGCCAGTAGCGCTGGCGAATAGTGGTCGCGGTAGCAGTCTTGGAGGCGATCTTGATCTCTTTGGGCTGCTTCAGGTGCTTCTGGGCCACGCGACGGATCTGCTCTGGCATGGTGGCAGAGAACAGGGCAACCTGACGAGTGCTCGGGCACTGCTCCATGATCCAGTCAACGTCGTCGATGAAGCCCATACGCAGCATTTCATCAGCTTCGTCCAGTACCAGAGCTTTCAGGCCAGAGAGGTCCAGGTTCTTGCGACGGATCAGGTCCATCACGCGGCCCGGAGTACCAACGACAACCTGGGCACCGCGACGCAGAGCGCGGGTCTGGGTTTCGTAGGAGGCACCGCCGTAGATGGGCAGTACATGGAAATCGGGCATGTGGTGGGCGTAGCGTTGGCACGCTTCAGCCACTTGCAGCGCCAGTTCGCGGGTAGGCGCCAGCACCAGGATCTGGGTGTTGCGGTTACCAGCTTCCAGACGAGACAACAGAGGCAAGGCAAAAGCAGCGGTCTTCCCTGTACCGGTTTGCGCCTGCCCCAGCAGATCGTGTCCCGCCATCAGGTGGGGAATTGCTGCGGCCTGGATCGGTGACGGGCGCTCATAGCCCACGTCCTGCAGCGCTTTCAATACAGGCGCGGCCAGTCCAAGCTCACTAAAAAGGGGCAGTTGTTCGGTATCAGACATAGATTCTTCCAGATTAAGGCAGGCGGCTAACACCGCGGAATAGCAAAAAGGCGGCGATTATAGCGCCACTTTGTTCTGCTGTCTTGAAAAATGTGATAAGCCTCTCAAGACGTTGGCAATTATAGAGGGATCTGACGAGTATGGCTTGCTTATTTTGCACTCATAGTGCGTTATTGCAGATCACTCCTCGCTGGAGTCCTTGCCCCGCTTGTGTTTGAGCACTGCCATGGTCAGTCGGCTGGTGCACAATAAACGCTCACGTTCGTCCCGAATTTCAATCTGCCACACCTGGGTTGTTGCTCCCAGATGGAGCGGTTGACAACGCCCGGTCACCACCCCTTCCCGCTTGGCTCGCAGATGGTTGGCATTCACCTCCAACCCCACACAGTAGCTATCTGGCCCGACCGCCATATTGGCGGCAATCGATCCCAAGGTTTCCGCCAGCACCACGGACGCGCCGCCATGCAGCATGCCAAGGGGCTGGTGAGTACGGTGATCCACCGGCATAGTCGCTTCCAACCAGTTGGGGCCAAAAGCGGTGTAGACGATGTCGAGATGGGCCATCAGGGTGTTGCGAGAGGTGGCGTTGAGCCCCTCCAGACTCATGGGTTTACGCCAGATGGGCGCAATATCGTGACTCATTGCGAGCAGACTCCTTATGTAAGCGATGAATGCGTACCGATATGAGTGAAACGCTCTCCATCGGCAAAATGGTTCTGTTATATGAGTTGTTGGTTACCAGGTAACGTGGTAACAACGCAGCCCCGACCCGGAGCTGCGTGTTACACAATCATGCCCTTAAGCGGGATGTCACCAGGGGTAGGTAACGCCGGGCCACTCGGACCAAGGCACATCTCGCCCCGGCAAGCGGGGGGCTGGCCACTGCCACACCCTGGCGAGCCACTCGCGCAGCTGAATCTCCAGCTCCTCATCCGTGATAGGCGCCTCGGCCACCTTCCAGAAGAAGAGCTCCACCGCGACCTCAGGCAACACCGAGGGGTAAAGATAAACACCGCCCCAGAATTGCGGCTCCCGATCCGGGCTCCAGAGGCCATAGGCAAAGGAGCGCTTGGCCAGAAACTCCGACTGCTGCCACTCCAGATCCCCTTCGTGCTGGCTCAGGCTGAAGTTGGCGGAGGGCCAGATATCGTTCGGGCGAAACAGCTGATGGAGCTGCTCGCGCTCGCGCAACATGGCGACAAACTCCACCACCGCCTGAGCGGGAGTGGCGGGTAACAGCAAGAAACGTGGATGCCGATAGGCCTTCGGCACCCGAAACCGCTTGGGGAACGTCAGCATCAGAGCAGCTCCAGCAGGGCTTGCAATGGATGTTTGAGCTTTTCCCCCTCCATCCGCTTGACTTGACTACGGCACGAATAGCCGGTCGCCAGACAGCGCGCTTTGGGTAGACGGGCGAGCGGGTCAGCCCAGCTCAACCCATAAATGCCCTTGGAGTTCTCCACCTGTTTGACATCGTGACCATAGGTGCCCGCCATACCGCAACACCCCACAGAGACCGGCTGCAAACTGGCCCCGAAGCGGCCAAACAGGGTGCTCCAGTCACCGTGAGTGGAGGGCTTGGCGGTCTTCTCGGTGCAGTGGGCAAAGAGATACCAGGGCTCGCCCCCCTCCTCGCTCTTTGCCTTGTTGGCGCTAGTAGGCAGTTGATCTGCCGGCAGCGAGAGCAGCCACTCCTGTGGCAGCAACACCTGAAAATCACCGCGAGCCGACCCCAGCGCCTTGGCGTACTCGTCGCGATAACAGAGCACCATGGCCGGATCCACCCCCACCATGGGAATGCCAAGCGCCGCCACCTTGTTGAGGAACTGGGCGCTGTTGGCAGCAGTGCGGGCAAAGGCGCGCAGGAACCCCTTGATATGCTGGGGTTTACCGTTGGGTTTAAAGGGCAGCAGGTAGGGCTGGAACCCGAGCTTGCTGGCGAGTTTCACCAGATCGCGCACCACGGGGGCATCGTAATAGCTGGTGAAGGGGTCCTGCACGATGAGCACAACCTGCTTGCGCTGCTCGGCGCTCATCCGCTCCAGACCCGGCAGATCAAAATAGCGGGCGCGGTTGTCGTGCAGACTCTCGGCCAGGGTCGGCACCGAGAGCAGCGGCACATCGACCATGCCGATGCTCTTCTCGGTCGCCTTCTGTGCCCACTCTTTTTCGAGGAAGAAGTTGACCAGCTTCGGCGCCTTGGCAAGCAGCGGCGCATAGCTCTCCACCGTGCCGACGAAGTAATCCTTGGGGGCGCGCAGGTAGCGGCCGTGATAGAGCTGCATAAAGCGGGCGCGAAAATCGGGCACATCCACCTTGATCGGGCACTGGCTGGTACATGCCTTGCAGGCCAGACAGCCCGACATGGCCTCCATCACCTCATGGGAGAAATCATACTCGCCGCGCTGTTTAGCCCAGCTGTTGCGCACCTTGTCCACCAGCTGTTTGAAGCGCACACCACCGGATTGCAGCGCCACCTCTTCCGCCAACGGATCGAAGCCCTGCTCCGCCAGCTGACGCAACCATTCACGCATCAGGCCCGCCCGCCCCTTGGGGGAGTGGCGGCGATCGCGGCTGATCTTGACCGAGGGGCACATGGGGGAGTCGGTCTCGAAGGTGAAACAGAGGCCGTTGCCGTTGCAATCCATGGCGCGGGTGTAGCTGGTGCGCACCGCGAGCGGGATCTGGCGGTCATACTTGCCACGCTTGGGGCCATCCACCGACACCAGCTCGGCGCCGCTACCGTAGGGGATACAGATCTTGCCCGGGTTGATGCGGTTGCCGGGGTCGAATACCCCCTTGACCCGCTGCAGCTCTTCCCACAGCTCGCCAAAGAAGGCGGGGCTGTATTCGGAGCGAAAGCCCTTGCCATGTTCCCCCCACATCAGACCGCCATATTTGGCGGTGAGCGCCACCACCTGATCGGAGATGCGGCGCAGCAGCACCTCCTGCTCGGGATCGCACAAATCCAGCGCCGGACGCACATGCAGCACACCGGCATCGACGTGGCCAAACATGCCGTAGTCGAGGCCGTGGGCATCCAGCAGGGCACGAAACTCCATGATGAAATCGGCCAGTGACTCTGGCGGCACGGCGGTGTCTTCAGTGAAGGCCACCGGCTTCTTGCGTCCTTCAGCGTTGCCCAGCAGCCCCACCGACTTCTTGCGCATGGTGTAGATGGTCTCGATGCTCGGCAAGTGGTCACACACCTGATAGCCGATGATCCCGGCCTCCCCCTTGGCCAGCAGCGCGTCGATACGACGGCACAGCTCTGCCACCTTGGCCTTGTGTTCTACCTCGTCGGTATCGGCAAACTCGACGATGTTGAGCCCCTGCAGATCCTTGCCGGGCACATCCTGAATAAGCTCTTTGACCGAATGCCAGATGATGTCGGCGCGGGCCAGCCCGAGCACCCGGGAATCCACCGTCTCTACAGAGAGAGCTTGTGCCTGCACCATAAAAGGAGCGTTGCGCAGGGCGGAGGGGAAGCTGTCGTACTTGACGTTAACCAGGGTGCGGTAGCGCGGGATGGGGGTGATGTTGAGTCTGGCTTCGGTGATGAATCCCAAGGATCCTTCAGATCCGCACAGCACCCGACTCACATCCAGAGTATCGGTATCGGGTTGATAGAGGTGCTTGAGATCGTAACCGGTCAGAAAGCGGTTGAGCTTGGGGAAGGTCGCCTCGATGTCGGCGCGGCGCTCCTTGCCGATGCGATAGAGGGTGCGATAGATCTCCCCTTCCCGATTCTCCAGCGCCAGCTTGTCGGCAAGTCGCTCACCGGTCAGCGGCTCGGTCGCCATCAGGTCACCATTCTCCAGCACGGCTTTGAGGCCAAGCACGTGATCCGAGGTTTTGCCGTAAACCAGCGAGCCCTGCCCCGAGGCATCGGTGTTGATCATGCCGCCCAGGGTGGCACGGTTGGAGGTGGAGAGATCCGGCGAGAAGAAGTAGCCGTGGGGTTTCAAGTAGGCGTTAAGTTGGTCTTTCACCACCCCGGCCTGGGCGCGCACCCACCCCTCTTCCAGATTAATTTCCATGATCTGGTTCATATGACGGGAGAGATCGACGATAATGCCGCCGCCCAATGACTGACCATTGGTGCCGGTACCGCCACCACGAGGGAAAAAACTCAGGGAGGCGAACGCCGGCTCTACGGCCAGCTTGAGCATCACTGCTATGTCGTCCGCACTGCGCGGATAGAGAACCGCCTGAGGTACTACCTGATAGACGCTGTTGTCCGTCGCCATCGCCAACCGGCTTGCATAAGACTTTTCGATATCACCACGAAAGGCGCTGCGCCCTAGCAACTCTAGGAACGACAGGGTTGTGGGTGACAAACTGTCCTGGTAATCGAGTCTCGGGATCATGAATCCTTGTTCCCTTATTTGCTTGATGCCGGCACCCCGGCGACTACGACTGACCCATCGCCCGTCAATGGCAATCAGGCCAGTCCGCTCACATGTGAGCGGGCAGTATATCAGCTCGAAAACCGCTTGCGCGTAGCAATATTAACCATTTGAAAGGAGGACTTTTATGGCTCACCACAGCCATGTTATCAGTACGCTGGTCACCACAGAGAAGCAGGCGCTTACCCTGTCGCTGTTTGGCTGCATCACTTTCGCCATCTTCGGCATCGGCTACGGCCTCTTCGTTGGCTCCAACGCCATCATGCTCGATGGTATCTTCACCCTGTTCAGCATGGGCATGACAGGCCTTGGTCTGGTTACCGCCTACCTCGTTACCCGCCCTTCCGATGCGCGCTTCCAGTATGGCTACGCCCACTTCGAGCCCATCACCAACGTCATCAATGGCACCATTATTCTGCTGCTCTGCCTTGGCGCTCTCTATAGCGGCATAACCACCCTGCTGGAGGGCGGACGGGAGATCGATCTCGGCCACGCCCTCATCTATGCCGCCGTATCCACCTTCTTCTGCGCCATCATCTATCGCATCGAAGCCCAGGTTGCCGAACAGGTTGACTCCGAGCTGGTGCGGGTCGACTCCAAGGAGTGGCTGGTGGATACCCTGCTCAGCGCCACCCTGCTTATCGGTTTCGTAGTCGCCATTGGCCTCGATGCCATCGGCTACGGCCAATACAACCGCTATATCGACCCGGTGCTGGTCTCGCTGCTGGCCCTCTGCGCCACTCTCATTCCCATCAAGGTGCTCGGTCGCAACCTGCGGGAAGTGCTGAAAATTGCCCCCAGAGGGGATGTCTCCCAACTGGTCGAGAGCGAAGTCGAAGCGCTGCGCCAGCGCCACGGCATCGAGTGCTACAGCCATCTGGCCAAAAGCGGTCGTCGCTTCGATCTGGAATTGAACATTCTGGTGGCGCCGGGTCAGGAGTGGCCTGTCGAACGTCAGGATGCCCTGCGTCAGGAGCTCTGGTCTCGCCTTGGCGACACCCTGGGGGATGCCTGGCTGTCGGTCTGTTTCACCCGCGAAAAGCGCTGGTTGTAACGACCGCACGGGGGAGAGCGGCACCGCCGCCTCCCCTGTCGCATCACAACCCCATCACGCCTCGCTGACGCTGCTCTTGCCAAATTGGCGCCAGCCGCTATCATCAGGGCTCATTTTTAACCCGAGGTTTTATTGCCCATCATGGACAATCCCCGAAGTTGCCCTTCGTTTCTTCCCGTCAAAAGCTATCTGTTTCTGCTTAACCAGCGCCTCTGAATAACGCCATTGCCTTGCTGTCGCTGCGGCTTTCGCTAGCCCTGTTCACTGTTCGCTCTGTCTGTTTTTTTTGAGGTCACATAATGGAATTGCTGCTGGATCCCCACATCTGGATCGGTCTTTTTACCCTGATCATTCTCGAGATCGTGCTCGGGATCGACAACCTGGTCTTCATCGCCATTCTGGTGAAAAAGCTGCCCCCCGCCCAGCGGGACAAGGCGCGCGTCCTCGGCCTTGGCCTCGCCCTGCTGATGCGGCTGGTGCTCTTGAGCGTGATGTCGTGGCTGGTCACCCTCACCACCCCCATTTTGCATATCTGGGATCACCCCTTCTCCGGTCGCGACCTCATCCTGATGGGGGGCGGTATCTTCCTGCTGTTCAAGGCCACCTCCGAGCTGCACGAGCGGCTGGAGGCCAAACCCCACGATGATGGCCCTGTCGGTGCCTACGCCAGCTTCGGCGTGGTGATCGCCCAAATTCTGGTGCTGGACGCCGTCTTCTCGCTGGACTCCATCATCACCGCCGTCGGCATGGTGGAACACTTGGGCGTGATGATGGCCGCCGTGACCATCGCCATGGTGGTGATGGTGCTCGCCTCCAAGCCGCTGACCCGCTTCGTCAACGCCCACCCGACCGTGGTGGTGCTCTGCCTGAGCTTCCTGCTGATGATCGGTTTCAGCCTGGTGGCGGAGGGCTTCGGCTTCCATATTCCGAAGGGTTACCTCTACGCGGCCATCGGCTTCTCGGTGCTGATCGAGTTTTTCAACCAGCTGGCCCAGCACAGCGCCATGCGCCACGAAGCCAAACAGCCGCTACGCGAGCGCACCACCGCAGCCATCTTCAAGCTGATGGGGAGCAAGGCGTATCAGGACCGACCGGATGACGATCTGGATGCCCCGGCCGCCGCGCCGGTGAGTTTTGGCGAGGAGGAGCGCTACATGGTGACCGGCGTGCTGTCGCTGGCCGAGCGCTCCATCCGCACCATCATGACGCCGCGCTCCGAGATGGCCTGGATCGATATCAACGACTCCAGCGAGGATATCCGTATCCTGCTGCAACGCGAACCCCACAGCCTGTTCCCGGTCTGTGACGGGGATCTGGACGAGGTGATCGGCGTGGTCAAAGCGCGCGACCTGCTGTTTGCCCTCAACGAAGGGCAATCCTTAAGCGCGCTGGCCAAGCAGAACGACCCCATTATCGTGCCGCAGACCATCAACGTGATTAAGCTGCTGGCGGAGCTGCGCAAGGCGAAGGGGAGCCTTATTCTGGTGGCCGACGAGTTCGGCGTGATCCAGGGTCTGGTCACCACCCACGACCTGCTGGAGGCGATTGTCGGCGAACTGCCGGATGAGGATGAGACCCCCGACATGATCCGCGATGGCGAAGGGTGGCTCATCAACGGCAGCACCAACATCCACCATGTGGAGCAGGTGCTGGAGCACGAGGGGCTGGTGAGCGAGAGCGACGAGTACGTGACCCTGGCTGGCATGCTGCTCTCCCACTTCGGCACCCTGCCCACCCCGGGTCAGCAGTTGCAACTGCAGCAGCTCAACTTCGAGGTGATCGAGGTGAGCGAGCGGCGCATCGAGCGGGTGAAAGTGATGCCCGCCACGGCTTGAGCCTGCCACCAGCAGAATACAGAAGAGGGCCAGACGGCCCTCTTTTTTATGCTTCAACTTTATGCCTCAACACCTCCTTTCCCGGCGGTTTGCACTGATTGCTGCATCAAGCACAATTCTCTTGTGCAATTACCCCTCTTTTTCACAACAAGATGGCGGCATAAAGTGGCCTCACGTCCACCATGAGGAACTCAAGATGAGCCACGATCACCTGTTCTGCCCGCTGCGCCTCGGCCAGCTGCACCTTGCCAACCGCATCGTCATGCCCCCCATGACCCGCTCCCGTGCCAGTCAGCCGGGTGATGTGGCCAACGCCATGATGGCGAGCTACTACGCCCAGCGCGCCGAGGCGGGCCTGATCATCAGCGAAGGCACCCAAATCGACCCCATGGGCAAGGGCTATGCCTGGACGCCGGGCATCTACAGCGCCGAGCAGATCGCTGGCTGGAAACTGGTGACCGATGCCGTGCACGCCAATGGGGGCACCATCTTCGCCCAGCTCTGGCACGTGGGCCGGGTCACCCATCCGGACAATATCGGCGGTGCTCAGCCCATCTCCGCTTCAGCCCTCCCCGCAGTGGGCGTCAAGGTGTTCGTCGATAACGGCAGCGATGCGCCGGGCTTTGTCGAGACCGTCACCCCGCGCGCCATGACTCAGGCCGATATCGATGCAGTGGTGGGCCAGTTCCGTCAGGCGGCCCGCAACGCCATCAGCGCCGGTTTTGACGGCATCGAGCTGCACGCCGCCAACGGTTATCTGATCAACCAGTTCCTAGACTCCGAATCCAACGCCCGCACCGACAGTTATGGCGGATCGCTGGAGAACCGGCTGCGCTTCCTCAAAGAGGTGACTGAGGCAGTCAGTAGCGAAATCGGCGCCGATCGGGTTGGGGTGCGTCTTGCGCCGCTCACCACCCTCAACGGCACCGTGGATGCCAATCCACAGGAGACCTATCTGGCCGCCGCCCGCCTGCTGGGCCAGCTCAACGTGGTCTACCTGCACATTGCCGAGGCGGACTGGGACGATGCCCCTCTGATGCCGGAGAACTTCAAGCTGGGTCTGCGGGATACCTTCCCCAACACCCTGATCTATGCCGGTAAATATGATGGCGAGCGGGCACGCGCCGCCCTCAAAGCGGGCTGGGCCGACATGATTGGCTTTGGCCGCCCCTTCGTTGCCAACCCGGATCTGCCGAACCGGCTGCGCCACGGCTATCCGCTGGCCCCCCACGATCCGGCCACCCTGTTTGGCGGTGGCGAGAAGGGGTTGACCGACTACCCCGTCTATCAGGCCGATGACGCATAAAACCGGCCCTTGCTTACCAATGGCCAGCAGACCACGTTGAGCAGGCCCCACAGGTTGGGGCCTGCCGTATTGTTGCGCATTAGCAACAGTGATATGACTGACCGATTCACTGTTGCAATAATCTCGTTGTTATCTCCCCTCGCTTTCACAAGGAGTCATCATGGATCACACCCAAGCCTGGTGCTGGCATGCCCCCGGTGAACCGGATCAGCTCACCCTCGCCGATCTGCCCCTGGCACCGCTCGCCCCTGACGAGGTACTGGTAGCCAACCGGGTTATCGCCTTCAACCCGGTGGACTGGAAGCTGATCGAATATGGCCACTCCCACTGGCAGGATGGTCAGGTGCCCGGCGTCGATGGCATGGGCACTATCGTGGCCATCGGCACCAACGTCAGCCATCTGCGTCTCGGCGCCCGTGTCGCCTATCACACCGACCTGCGCCACCACGGCAGCTTTGCCCGCCACACTAGAGTACCGGCCCGCGCCCTGCTGCCGGTGCCCGATGCCCTGAGTGACGAGGCCGCCGCCGCCCTGCCCTGTCCCGGCCTCACCGCCTGGCAGGCGCTGGCCAAGCTGCCGCGCCTGCACGGGGAAGCGCTGCTCATCACAGGAGCTGGCAGCAGCGTCGGCCGTTTTACGGTGCAGCTCGCCCTCAAGCAAGGAGCGCGAGTCTTTGCCAGCGCCAGCCCACGCCACCATCACTGGCTCAAACAGATAGGTGTGCAGGGTGTAGCCGATTATCGGGACTCCGACTGGCTGGCCACCTTGCAGACTGCCAACGGCAACGAGCCGTTCGAGGGGATCATCGACCTGGTCTCCAGCCAGCAGGCAGAGAGCCTGCTGCCCGCCCTTGGCTACTACGGTCACATGGTGACTGTGCTCGGGCGCATCCCGCACAATCCGTTGCCCGCCTTTACCCATTGCCACTCATTGCACGAGATTGCGCTGGGCGCCCAGCACGCCTTTGGCAGCGACAAGCAGTGGAGCCGACTGGTGGCCGCCGGTGTCACAATGATGGATCAAATGGCGAGCGGCGAGCTGACCCTGCCGCCGCTGGTGGTCGGCGACTTTGAGGCGCTGCCCACCCTGCTCGAGCGCTTCAAGCGCGAAGGACAGGGCGAGAAGTTTCTGGTGCGAGTGGCGTAATACAGCCCTCCTCCAGAAACCACACCAGCCTTTGAAATAAGAGAGGCCCGCCAGTGATGGCGGGCCTCTCTTTATATAGTGCATGTCATCTCGACTTCATTGGCGCCTGACTCAATGCAGGATCACCCCGTGGGTCTCGGCATAACTGCGGATCGCCCGGGTCAGCTGCGCCTTGTCGGCCAGAGAGAGCCAGCTCGCCTCAACGGCATTGAGCGACAAGCGGCAGAGCTGACTCATGGTCGCGCCAAGGCCATCGGCCAGCGCCACAAAGTTGGCATTCATATAGCCGCCAAAGTAGGCGGGGTCGTCCGAGTTGATGGTGACGCAGAGCCCCTGCTCCAGCAGCCGCAACACATTGTGCTGGGCCATATTGCCAAACACCTTGAGCCGGGTATTGGAGAGGGGGCAGACGGTGAGCGGCAGCCGGGTATCGGCCAGATAACGCAGCAACTCGGGATCATCGGCCGAGCGCACCCCGTGATCGATGCGGCATACCTGCAGCTCGTTGATCGCCTGCCAGATGTAGTCGGCAGGCCCCTCTTCACCGGCATGGGCCACCACCGGCAACCCCAGCTCGCGGCAGCGGGCAAAGACCCGGGCAAACTTGCTGGGCGGATTGCCCTTCTCCCCCGAGTCGAGGCCGATACCGTGAATGCGTGACAGGAAGGGCATAGCCTCTTCCAACGTCGCAAAGGCATCCTCTTCGCTCAGGTGGCGCAAAAAGCTCATGATAAGGCGCCAGCTGATGCCAAACTCCTTCTCCCCGCGCTGCAGCGCCCGCTCGATGCCGCCGAGCACGGTAGCAAAGGGGATACCGCGGGCGGTGTGGGTCTGCGGGTCGAAGAAGATCTCCACATGCACCACCTTGTCGGCAGCGCAACGCTCAAGATAGGCCCAGGTGAGGTCGAAGAAGTCCTGCTCGGTCATCAGTACGCTGGCACCGAGGTAGTAGAGGTCGAGAAAGGATTGCAGGCAGTCAAAGTCATAGGCGGCGCGCACGCTGGCCACATCGGGCCAGGGCAGTGGCACATTATTGCGGCGGCCCAGCTCAAACATCAGCTCGGGTTCGAGGCTGCCCTCGATATGCAGGTGCAGCTCCAGTTTCGGCAGTCCGGCGATAAATTGCGCGGCGGTGAGGTGTTCGGGTGTGACTGGCTTGGGAATCGGGGTGTCCATAGCGACGGCTCCATCAGCAAAGTGATCCGGCGTCAGCCCCTCCACCAGACTGACCCGACGGCAGCTTTATTGTGCACCGAAGTGGCGAGACAGGGGAGACTTGTCATCAAACAGACTTATAATGGCGTCACAAAAATCATAAATGATTGAACATCTTACCGATTGGCGGCTCGCCTGCGTCCTGACAAGGAGTTTTCATGAAGAAGAACGTCATCTGCGATATCGACGGTGTCATCCTGCACAACAACGATCTCATCCCCGGTGCCGACCGTTTCGTCCATCGCCTGCTGGAGCAGGGCAGCAAGCTCTTGTTCCTCACCAACTACCCGGCCCAGACCCAGAAAGATCTGCAAAACCGCTTCCGCTCCGCAGGTATCGAAGTGCCGGAGGAGTGCTTCTATACCTCTGCCATGGGTACCGCCGACTTTCTCAAACGTCAGGATGGCAAGAAGGCGTATGTGATCGGTGAAGGGGCGCTGACCCACGAGCTTTACAAGGCCGGCTTTACCATCACCGACATAGACCCGGACTTCGTGGTGGTGGGGGAGACCCGCAACTACAACTGGACCATGATGCAACAGGGGGCCAAGTTCGTCGATCAGGGGGCCCGCTTTATCGCCACCAACCCCGATACCCACGGCCCCATGATGCACCCGGCCTGCGGCGCCCTGTGCGCCCCCATCGAGCGGATGACCGGCAAGAAGCCGTTTTATGTCGGCAAGCCAAGCGCCTGGATCATCCGTGCGGCGCTCAACCGGATGGAGGCCCACTCCGACGACACCATCATCATCGGCGACAACCTGCGCACCGACATTCTGGCGGGCTTTCAGGCCGGTCTCGAGACGGTGCTGGTGCTCTCCGGGGTGAGCAAGGTCGCCGATATCGACCGTATGCCGTTTCGACCGAACCATATTTTCGACTCCGTGGTCGACATCGATATCGTCTAATCACCACCCAAGCGTTAAACAGGGCAGGTCTCTCCTGCCCTTGCAGGATCTGTTATGGAACCCATTCTGATCGCCGTGGCCTTTGGTTGCGGCATGGTAGTCAATCTGATTGGCCTGCCCCCCCTGCTCGGCTTTCTGGCCGCCGGTTTTATCCTCAACGGCATGGGATATGAAAATACCCCCGCCCTGAGCGAGGTGGCCGATCTCGGCGTCACCCTGCTGCTGTTCACCATCGGTCTCAAGCTCAATATCAAGACCCTGATGCGGCGCGATGTGTGGGGCACTACCAGCCTGCACCTGCTGCTCTCCACCCTGCTCTTTACCGTGGTACTGCTGGTCTGCAAGGGACTGGGGCTTGAACTTGCCCTCTCGCTGGACTGGAAACTGGCGCTGCTGCTGGGCTTTGCCCTCTCCTTCTCCAGCACCGTCTTCGCGGTCAAGGTGCTGGAAGATCGCAGCGACATGAATGCCCTCTACGCCCGCATCGCCATCGGGGTGCTGGTCATGCAGGATGTATTCGCAGTGGCATTTCTGGCCTTCTCCAGCGGCAAATGGCCCAGTATCTGGGCACTCTGGGTGCTGGGATTACCGCTGCTGCGCCCGCTGCTGTTCAAGCTCTTGGAGCGGGCCGGTCACGGCGAGCTGCTGGTGCTGTTCGGAGTCTTTCTGGCGCTGGTGGTCGGGGCCGCCGGTTTTGAAGTGGTCGGCCTCAAGCCAGATCTGGGAGCCCTTATCATCGGCATGCTGCTCGCCTCTCATCCGGCTGCGGCAGGGCTTGCAAAGGCGCTCTTCAACCTCAAAGACCTCTTTCTGGTCTGCTTCTTTCTCACCATCGGCCTCAACGGCCTGCCGACCCACGACACCATGCTGCTGGCACTGGCGCTGGTGCTGGCCCTGCCGCTCAAAAGTGTCCTCTACTATCTGGTCTACAGCGGCGCCCACCTTAGGGTGCGTACCGCCCTGCTCTCTACCCTGGCGCTCACCAACTTCTCGGAGTTTGGCCTGATCGTCGCGGCCATTGCCGCCAAGGCGGGCTGGCTCTCCCACGAGTGGCTGGTGGCGGTCTCGCTGGCGCTGGCGGCGAGCTTTATGATCTCCGCCCCCCTCAATGCCCAGAGCGAACGTATTTATCACCGCATCGGCCACTGGCTGCGAGGATTGCAGGCGAGCAACCTCCATCCGGAAGACAGACCCATAGAGCTGGGCGATGCGGAGGTAATCATCCTCGGCATGGGGCGGATCGGTCAGGGGGCCTACTTCGAGCTGGAGAACAAATACGGCAACGTCATCCTCGGGGTGGAGAACGATAGCGAGAAGCTGCCCACCCTGCGAGCCCAGGGGATGAACGTCATCGAGGGGGATGCCACCGATACCGACTTCTGGGACAAGGTGTTGCTCTCCAATCAGGTCAATCTGGTGCTGCTGGCGATGCCCCACCACTCGGGTAACCTCTACGCCATCGAGAAGCTGCGCAGCCACGGATTCAACGGCAAGATAGCCGCCATCGTCCGCTTCGAGGATGATATTGCATCCTTGCAGGAGCAGGGGGTGGATGCGGTGTTCAACGTCTACAACGAAGCGGGCAGCGGCTTTGCCCGTCATGTGATCCGCCGCTTGCAGCCGCTTTGAGTCGTCGGCCAACAGCCCTTGGCAAGGGAATGCGCATCGTTTAAGTTATGCACAACCTCGTTTAATAAAACGAACAAATGCGGGGCCTGGATGGCCCCGCTTTCATATCCCCATTGCCAGGGAGGCACCATGAAGACCCTCAACGACTGGATTTTGCCGGGCCGCCACGAGACGGCCCCTACCCCGCTGATGCCAGCCCCTGAGCGCATTAAAGCGGGCAACCCGGCGCAAACGGTGTGGAACCACTACTCCGACCCCAGCCAGCAGTTTCACGTGGGCTTCTGGGCTTGCGAGCCGGGCCGCTGGGCCATCCACTACACCGAGCATGAGTATTGCCAGCTGCTGGAGGGGGATGTGGTGATCCACGACAGTCTGGGCGGCCAGCTTGCTCTCAAACCCGGCGATCAATTCGTGATTCCGGCAGGCTTTGTCGGTGAGTGGGAGACCCTTACCCCCTGTCGCAAGGTCTACGTCATCTTCGAACCCGCCTCGGCTTGACGTTCACGTCACCCTGCCCCGTTGCAGCAGCCCTTATCCTGTTGATCCGCTTGACGCTTACGGCATGATTTTCTGCGGTTTTCCCGCTTGCAAAAGATTTTTCCGCTAGGCATTGTGTCTGACGAGGAATGTAAATGGAATTTCGAGCCCAAACGTGGGGGGCTCATATAAAAATCAAGAGGATTACCGCCAATGTGTTCAATTTTCGGCATTCTGGATATCAAGTCCGATGCAGTTGCCCTGCGCAAATCGGCGCTGGAGATGTCCAAGCGACTTCGTCACCGTGGGCCTGACTGGTCCGGCGTCTACAGCTCCGACAAAGCCATTCTGGTGCACGAGCGTCTGGCCATCGTCGACCCGGGCAATGGCGCCCAGCCGCTCTACAACCCCGAGCGCACCCATGTGCTGGCGGTCAACGGCGAGATCTACAACCACAAAGAGCTGGAGAAAACCCTCAAGGTCGACTTCCAGTTCCAGACCAAATCTGACTGTGAAGTGCTGCTTGCCCTCTACAAGGAGAAGGGCCCGGCGTTTCTCGACGATCTCAACGGCATCTTTGCCTTCATCCTTTATGACGCCGAACAGGATGCCTACCTGATTGGTCGCGACCACATGGGGATCATCCCCCTCTATACCGGTCGTGACGAGCACGGCAACTTCTATGTTGCCTCCGAAATGAAGGCGCTGGTGCCGGTCTGCAAGAGCGTCGAGACCTTCCCGCCGGGACACTATCTGTGGAGCAAGGATGGCGAGCTCAAACAGTGGTACAAGCGCGACTGGATGGAGTACAGCGCGGTCGAGCACAACGTCAGCGACAAGGCCGAGCTGAAAGCCGCGCTGGAAGCGGCGGTCAAACGCCAGCTGATGTGCGACGTGCCCTATGGCGTGCTGCTCTCCGGCGGGCTGGACTCCTCCGTCATCTCCGCCATCACCAAGCTCTATGCGGCGCGCCGCATCGAGGACGATGGCAAGAGCGAAGCCTGGTGGCCACAACTGCACTCCTTCGCCGTCGGTCTGGAAGGGTCGCCGGATCTCGCTGCCGCCCGCAAGGTGGCTGATCACCTCGGCACCATCCATCACCAGATCCACTTCACCGTGCAGGAGGGTCTGGATGCCCTGCGGGACGTCATCTATCACCTCGAGACCTATGACGTCACCACCATTCGCGCCTCCACGCCCATGTATCTGATGGCCCGTTACATCAAGGCGATGGGGATCAAGATGGTGCTCTCCGGTGAAGGCTCCGACGAGCTGTTTGGTGGCTACCTCTATTTCCACAAGGCACCCAACGCCCGCGAGTTCCACGAAGAGAACGTGCGCAAGCTCGCCTCTTTGCACCTCTATGATTGCCTGCGCGCCAACAAGTCGATGGCAGCCTGGGGTGTGGAGGGTCGCGTGCCCTTCCTCGACAAGGAGTTCATGGACGTGGCGATGCGCCTGCAGCCCGCCGACAAGATGTGTGGCAAGGGCAAGATCGAGAAGCACATCCTGCGCGAAGCGTTCGAAGATCTGCTGCCCCACGAAGTAGCGTGGCGCCAGAAGGAGCAGTTCTCCGATGGCGTGGGCTATTCGTGGATCGACAGCCTGAAAGCCATGGTGGAACAGGAAGTGACGGATCAGATGTTCGAAGCGGCCGCATTCCGCTTCCCCATCAACACCCCGCTCACCAAGGAGGCCTACTTCTACCGCGCCATCTTCGACGAGCACTTCCCGCTGGAAGCCGCCGCCCGCACCGTGCCCTACGGCAAGTCGGTCGCCTGCTCCACCCCCACCGCGCTGGAGTGGGATGCCAAGTTCAAGGAGATGGCCGACCCGTCTGGCCGCGCCGTGATGGATGTGCACCAGCAGGGCTACTAAGCCAAAGCGGGGCGACCCCAGCGGCTAACGCCAGATAGCAAAAAGCCCTTCACCACGGTGAAGGGCTTTTTCATGTCCCCGCTGCCACGCCCGCCAAACCACATCAGACCACGCAGATAGTTGATTTTTCATAAATATTTAATTTTTTTACCTGCTGACCATTCATTGACAGGGTGTGCTTCGATTGACTATGCCTGAAGGGTGATCAACAGGATCACCACGATGACAACAAGGATCGGGAGGGGGCATGGACGCTAACACTCTATCAAGGATCGGCCTGCTGGCAACACTGCTTGTCAGCCCGGCTGCGATGGCCAATGACAATATCGTGGTGCTGCAACTTGGCAACGCCTTCAGCAATGAAAAGCTCGACATAAAAATTGCCGATGCCAAGTTCCACCATATGTTTTGGCGTTGGGGAGATTCTGGCTGCCAATTTGGACTGGGGGTGCGTGGTGGGACGCTCAAGGTAGAAGATGAAGATACCGCCAGACTAGGAGGTGGCGCCCGTATAGAATGCCAATGGGGTAACTGGGTGACCTGGCTCCCCGGCGAAATGGTCTGGCTCGATCAGTATCAATTCGGAACCCGCGGCCACGGCTACAAGGATTACGGCGGCCCCTTCCAGTTCGCCCTGGGTATCGGCTTCGGTTACGCCATCACCAAGAATTGGCTGATCGGTTATCAGTATGAGCACATGTCCAACGCCTATATGTATGACAAGAACCCGGGGCTGGACAGCCATACCCTCCATATCGAGTACCGGTTCTGATTACAGGCTTATGCCTTGGTCTGTAGACTACGCAACGGAATACAGGTGTGCATGGTCCAAAACGACCAGACGATAACATCGTTCACCAACGGCGATGCCACCCAGAAGAAGAATATCGACGTGCAGCTAGAAGAAACGCAGGAGTGATAACTGGATCCGAGAATGGCCCCACAATGTGGGGCCATTCTCATTTCTGTCTGACAGCACACCGAAACATGGCCAGGGAAAGTCGCCGCATGAAGTGCGCCGTCAGGCAGAGCGGCATCATACAAGAAGATCCTGTTGCTCAACATTACAGGAAGGGTGAACCGCTTATAAAAGCGCTGTCGCCACTTTGTCGCCATTTAGGAAAAAGAAAAAGGCCACTATTTCTAGTGGCCTTTCGTAACTCTTTGATTTTAATGGTGCCCGAGGCCGGAATCGAACCGGCACGACGCGAACGTCGAGGGATTTTAAATCCCTTGTGTCTACCGATTTCACCACTCGGGCACCGCAATCGGTATCAAGCTCGCGTGGCGGGCTTGTCAATATGGAGGCACGTTCCGGAGTCGAACCGGACTAAACGGATTTGCAATCCGCTGCATAACCGCTTTGCTAACGCGCCATGCAAAAGAGAGTTGGCTCTCTATTTGTCTGAATTTGGAGCGGGAAACGAGACTCGAACTCGCGACCCCGACCTTGGCAAGGTCGTGCTCTACCAACTGAGCTATTCCCGCATTGGTCTGGCTGACTGCCTGACTACGAGGACGCATTCTAGCGATGTTCCTCGCCCAGTCAACCAGAAATATTTAATTACCTGATCGTTCGGGCATTTTTTGCCCTTTTTGAACAGTTTTAGCGCCTTTGGCCGTTTCCTGCCTCAAATCAGCGGAAACCTCACCTTGCGGCGCAAGTGACTCACAGGTTGGCGTGGTGAGTCAGATCGCCCCAGGCTGCCTTCATGTACTGGAACATCGACCAGAAGGTGAGCACGGTAGCGACATAGAGCATCACATAGGCGAGCCACACCATCCAGACGTTATATTGCCAAATCAGACCAGTGAGTGACACCATCTGGATCATGGTCTTCCACTTGCCAATCCAGCTGACCGCCACCGAGGAGCGTTTGCCGAGCTCGGCCATCCACTCACGCAGGGCGGAGATGATGATCTCGCGGCCAATCATGGTCATGGCGGGGATGGTCACCCAGATGGTGTTGTAGTGCTCGACGATAACCACCAGTGCGGCGGCAACCATGATCTTGTCGGCAACCGGGTCAAGGAAGGCGCCAAAGGCGGTGGACTGATTGAGCTTGCGAGCCAGATAGCCATCAAACCAGTCGGTGGCAGCGGCCAGAATAAAGATGATGGCGGCAGCCAGATAGGACCATTGATAAGGCAGATAGAACAGGATGACGAAGACGGGAATGAGCAAAATCCGGAAAAACGTCAACAGGTTAGGTATGTTTGTCATTATTTTCAGCCACTTCTTGTACGTCGCTACATAGTGCGCCAAAGCCGATTTGCGATGCAACCGCACTGGCGCCCGTCTTGGTCTTTTTAATCCATCAATCTTCTCAAAATGCGAGGGCCATTATGGCATTTACGGCCCCCCCGCGTCACGGCTCTTGTGCATCAAGGAGTTAGCGATTTTACCATGCTGCTAACCCTGCTCAGGCGCTGTGCAAGCCATCGTGGATGGTCTGGGCCAGCTCCAGACTGATGCCGGGTACCTTGGCCAGTTCATCCACGCTCGCCTTTTTGACCTCCTGCAGGCCGCCCAGATATTTGAGCAGCGCCTGCCGGCGCTTTGGCCCCACCCCCGGAATATCCTCCAGACTGCTGCTGGTGCGGGCCTTGGCCCGTCTGGCCCGGTGGCCGGTAATGGCAAAACGGTGGGATTCATCGCGAATATGCTGAATGAGGTGCAAAGCGGGCATATCTGCCGGCAAATGCAGCTCTTCGTGGCTCTCCCCCATGATGAGAGTTTCCAACCCCGCCTTGCGGGTGACTCCCTTGGCAATCCCCACCAGCAGCGGGTATTTGCCGCCGAGAAACTCCAGCTGGCGCGCCAGGATCTCTTCGGCGCGGCGCAACTGGCCGAGGCCGCCGTCGATAAACAGCACGTCCGGCACCTTGTCCGGCTCCTGCTGTTTGCCAAAGCGGCGCTCCAGCGCCTGCTCCATGGCCGCGTAGTCATCGCCGCCGGTGATGCCGTCGATGTTGAAACGACGATATTCCGATGAGAGCGGCCCCTCCCGGTTGAACACCACACAAGAAGCCACCGTGCGCTCCCCCATGGTGTGGGAGATATCGAAACACTCCATGCGGGCGATGGGGCGCTCCAGCTCCAGCAGCTCTTCCAGCTGATCGTAGCGAGCGGTGATGGTGCTCTTGTGAGCCAGCCGCGATCGCAGCGCCGTCTCGGCGTTGATGGAGGCGAGCTTGATAAAACGGGCCCGCTCGGCGCGGGTTCGGCTCACCACCCGCACCTTGTAGCCTGCGGTCTGGCTCAGGGTCTCGGCGATGACGCTCTCATCCTCCAGCGCCACATCGAGCAGCACCTCACTCGGGATCTGCCGCCCCCCTTGCCCCGAGAGATAGAACTGCAGCAGGAAGGATTGCACCACCTCGTCGAGCTGGGTATCGGCCGGCACTTTCGGGAAGTAGCTGCGCGATCCGAGCACCTTGCCCTGACGGATAAAGAGCACGTGGATGCAGGCAGCTCCTTGCTCGAAGGCGACCCCCACTACATCCAGCTCGTCCAGCACGTTGCCGCTCACCGACTGCTGTTCGGTAACCCGGCGCAGCGCCAGGATCTGATCACGATAGCGGGCCGCCTCTTCAAAGCGCAGATCACCGCTGGCGGACTCCATCTTGCCCACCAGCTCGCCAATCACCTGCTGGTTCTTGCCCGCCAGAAACAGCTTGGCCAGCTCAACCTGCTGGGCATATTCGGCCTCGCTCACCAGTCCGGGCACGCAAGGGCCGGCGCAGCGCTTGAGCTGATAGAGCAGGCAGGGACGGGTGCGGTTGGCATAGACCGCATCCTCGCACTGGCGTACCGGAAATATTTTCTGCATCAGATGCAAACTCTCGCGCACCGCGCCGCCAGAGGGGTATGGGCCGAAGTACTCTCCTTTGATCTTGCGGGCACCGCGATGGACGCCGATGCGCGGATGCTGGTGCGCAGTGATGATGATCCAAGGGTAGGATTTGTCGTCCCGCAGCAGCACGTTGTAACGGGGTTGGTACTGCTTGATCAGGTTGTGCTCGAGGATCAGCGCCTCGGTCTCGGTGTGGGTAACGGTGACCTGGATATCGGCGATCTGGCGCACCAGAGTGCGGGTCTTGATGCTGTCGACGTTGGTGCGAAAGTAGGAAGCGAGCCGCTTTTTCAGATCCTTGGCCTTGCCCACATAGATCACTGTGCCACCACTGTCATACATGCGGTAAACGCCGCTCTGATGAGTGACGGCGCTCAGAAACGCCTTGCTGTCGAAGAGAGGTTCGGGAGAGAGGGTCATCAGCTACTCGGCTCACACAAAGGCAAAAATTGACGGGCAGAGCATACTGCCCCCGCCGCCTGAAAAGCAAAAGGGCAGAAAAGCAAAAAGGCGGCACGCGCCGCCTTTGTGACCACACGCCACCCGATTAGAGGGTATCGGCATCCAGCATGCCATAGCGAATGGCCAGATGGGTCAGTTCCACGTCACCGTTGATCCCCAGCTTGCTGAACAGACGATAGCGGTAGCTGTTGACCGTCTTCGGGCTCAGGTTGAGCTGCTCGGAGATATCGGTCACCTTCTGCCCCTTGGTGATCATCATCATGATCTGCAGCTCGCGCTCGGAGAGGGACTTGAAGGGGTTCTCGTCAGCGGAGGCAAACTGGCTGAGGGCCATCTGCTGGGCAATCTCCGGGGAGATGTAACGCTGACCGGAGTGCACCAACCGGATCGCCTGGATCATCTCGTCAGGGGCAGCCCCCTTGGTCAGGTAACCGGCGGCGCCTGCCTGCATCACCTTGGTGGGGAACGGATTTTCTGAATGAATGGTCAGCACTATGATGCGCACATCGGGGCGGATCCGCAGAATTTTGCGGGTCGCTTCCAGACCACCAATACCCGGCATGTTCATGTCCATCAGGATCACGTCCGGATGGTGTTGGCGACAGAACGTAACTGCGGTCTCGCCGCTCTGTGCTTCGCCCACCACCTTGATCCCGCGCACATCTTCAAGAATGCGTCTTATCCCTGTACGCACCAGCTCATGATCATCGACCAGGAATACATTTATCACCCAAACACCCCGTTTTATCTCGTTTTAGCCGCCCGGTTAGGGTTAACAGGGCGTCTTGCATCATAACCAAACTCGTCGCTTTGGCAAACCATGCACGCCAAAAGTTTGAGAAAACCCATGTTTAGCGTTTAAAATCAAATAATTATATAAATTTTCAAAACAAAAAACGGTGCCTTGCGACACCGTTCTTCATGACGTTAGTGCTGTAGCCATCACTTGGCCAAAAAGGCCAGCACCTTCTCCAGATCGGCCTGGGTATCCACCCCGACCGGCGGCGCTTCAAGGGCCTGGGCGACGTGGATCTTCTCCCCATACCAGAGCACCCGCAGTTGCTCCAGTGCCTCGACCTGCTCCAGCACGCTCGGTGCCCAGTCCACATAACGCTGGATAAAGCCGGCGCGGTAGGCATAGATGCCGATATGACGCTGGTAATGATCGCCAATCTGCTCGTGGCTCTTGGCAAAGCGATCCCGATCCCAGGGAATGCTGGCGCGACTGAAGTAGAGGGCGTAGCCATCCTTGTCAGTCACCACTTTCACTGCGTTCGGATTGAACGCCTCTTCGGCATCCTTGATCGGCACCGACAGGGTCGCCATCGGCGCCGTGGCGGCGGCCAGATTATCCGCTACCTGACGAATGATGGCGGGCGGAATGAGCGGCTCATCCCCCTGCACATTGACGATGATGGTATCGGCGGCAAAGCCGTAGTGACGGCACACCTCGGCCAGACGCTCGGTGCCGGACTGGTGATCCGGTGAGGTCATGCACACCTCGACGCCGGTGCTCAGCAGTGCCTGCTGTACCCGGGCATCGTCAGTGGCGACGATCACTCGATCGGCACCTGATTGCAGGGCTTTTTCCACCACGTGCTGCACCATGGGCTTGCCATGAATATCCGCCAGCGGCTTGCCCGGCAGCCGGGTTGACGCATAGCGGGCAGGAATGACGACGACGAAACTCATGACGGCAGCTCATCGCTGTTGAGCGGACGGGCACGGTTCTCCAGTAGTACCGGGATCCCCTCCTCCAGCGGATAGGCCAGCTTGTCGAAGCGGCAGACCAGTTCATGAACTGCTTTGTTGTAGTGCAACTTACCCTTGCAGACCGGGCAGGCGATGATGTCGAGCAACTTGATGTCCAAAGCCAAAACGATACTCCTTCAACGATGTCGCGCTGGCGGCTTCATCACGCCAGCGATGGATGTCGAGCAACCAGATATCCATACGGGACCGCTATTGGTCCACTTCTCCCCCATTCAGGCGAGAGAGATTAATCTTGTGCCTTAGTCGCGCCCTTTGCCTTCGCCCCCAGCTTGTGCAGCAGGGCATCGAGCAGGGAGGCGGGCAACTCGGCGCTGACCGGCAGATACCACCAGTTATCGAGGGCAAACTCGCGGCACTTGACCGCATCCTTCTCGGTCATCAGTAGCGGCTTGCTGGCAAAGCGGCCCACCAGCTCATCCCGATCAAAGGGATGATGATCGCCGTAGGCGGCCTGCTGATCCAGCTGATAGCCGAGCCCTTCAAGCGTGGCAAAGAAGCGGGGTGGATGGCCAATCCCCGCCAGCGCATCAACCGGCCCCGACAAGGGGGCTACAAGCGGCGCATCATCGCGCACCCGGCGCGGGGTGTCGGCGACCAGTTGCATGGGGTACTCCCCCTTGCCCGGCTCGCTGCCGTTGCAGATGATGGCGTCCACCCGTTTGAGTCGAGTGATCGGCTCGCGCAGCGGCCCCATCGGCAGCAAGCAGGCGTTGCCGAAACGGCGCGCTCCGTCCACCACCACCAGCTCGATGTCGCGGGCCAGCGCATAGTGCTGCAGACCGTCGTCGGTGATGATGATATCCACCTCACCGCTCTTCTCCAGCAGTCGTACCGCGTCGGCCCGTTTCGGGGCAACCACCACCGGACAGCCGCAGCGCCGGGCAATCAGCACCGGCTCATCTCCGGCCTGCGCAGTGGTGCTGGTTTCATCCAGACGATAGGGGTAATGGGGCGCCTTGCCACCATAACCACGGCTCACCACCCCGGGGCGATAGCCGCGGGCTTGCAACTGCTCCACCAGCCAGACCACCACCGGCGTCTTGCCGTTGCCCCCCACCGAAATATTGCCCACCACGATCACCGGCAAGGAGGCGCGATACCCCTTGCGCCAGCCGTGACGATAGGCGTAGCGGCGGGTGCCGCTGATGATGGCAAACAGCAGGGCAAAGGGGGCCAGCAACCAGCGCCAGCCACTTTTGCGATACCAGAGCCGTTCCAGCATCAGGCCTTGCTTCCCGCGTTGCCAAACTGAATGGCTCGCAGCTGGGCATAGGTGCCACGCTGCTCCATCAATGCTTCGTGGTTACCGCGCTCGACGATATGACCTTCGTCGATCACCAGGATCTCGTCCGCCTTCTCGATGGTAGAGAGACGGTGGGCGATCACCAGTGAGGTACGCGCCTTGCAAAGCTCGTCGATGGCCGCCTGAATGTGGCGCTCGGACTCGGTATCGAGGGCCGAGGTGGCCTCATCCAGCAGCAGAACAGGCGCATCGCGCAGCAGAGCGCGGGCGATGGCCACACGCTGGCGCTGACCACCGGAGAGGGATGCACCGTTTTCGCCAACCACAGTGTCATACCCGTTGCTCATCTTTCTGACGAACTCGTCGGCGTGAGCGATACGGGCGGCCTGCACGATCTGGTCGCGGCTGTATTTGTCTTCTGCGGCGTAGGCGATGTTGTTGGCCACCGAGTCATTGAACAGGTGGACATGCTGGGAGACCAGCGCGTACTGCTTGCGCAGCTCGCTCAACTTGTATTCGCGGATGTTGATGCCGTCGAGCAGGATCTCGCCCTGATCGCTGTCGTAGAAGCGGGTCAACAGGCTGGCAATGGTACTCTTGCCAGAGCCGGAACGGCCCACCAGCGCCACCGATTTACCCGCCTCCACCTTGAAGCTGACGTTGTGCAGCGCCGGGGTGTCCTTAGTCGGGTAGGTAAAGGTGACGTTGCGAAACTCGATCTCGCCGCGGGCACGCTCCAGAGTGCGGGTGCCGGTATCCTGCTCCGGCTCGGTGTCGAGCAGGCCAAACAGGCTGTGGCAGGCGGTGATGGCCCGCTGGAACTGGTTGTTGACGTCGGTCAGGCTTTTCAGCGGCTTGAGCAGCATCATCATGGAGGTGATCATGACGGTAAACGTACCGGCAGTCAGCTCGCTGCGCACACTGTCGATGGTAGCTACATAGAGGAAGGCAGCCAGCGCGATGGAGGCCACCATCTGCACCACAGGGCTGCCGATGGCATCAGCCGCGACCATCTTCATGGTCTGCTGGCGCATGTTATTGCTGACCTGGAAGAAGCGCTTCTCTTCCACTTTCTGGCCACCAAACATCAGCACCTCTTTGTGCCCTTTGAGCATCTGCTCGGTGGAGGTGGTGATATCCCCCACCGCCTGCTGAATGTGACGGCTGATCTGGCGGAAACGACGGCTGATAAGGCCGATGATGACCCCCACCAGCGGGCCAACCACCAAAAAGATCACCGACAGCTGCCAGGAGTGCCAGAACATCAGGCCGAGCAGGCCGACCACGGTCGCCCCTTCCCGCACCAGGGTCACCAGCGTGGTGCTCGCCGCCGAGGAGACCTGACTGGCGTCATAGGTCACCTTGGAGAGCAGATGACCGGTATTCTGACGGTCGAAGAAGCTCATCGGCATCGCCACCATGTGATTGAACACCTGCTGTTGCAGACGCATCACGACGTGGTTGCCAACCCAGGCCATGCAGTAGTTGGAGAGAAAGTTGGCGACACCGCGCAGGGCCACGATGCCGAGGACGAAGAAGGGCATCCATTTCAAAACGGTGCTGTCGTTGCCATTGATGCCCTGATCGATCAGCGGCTTGATGGAGTAGACAAAGGTGGTATCCACGGCGGCATAGCCCAGCATCCCGATGATGCCACCGACCAGGCCCAGCTTGCGATCACGGACATAACCGAGCAGGCGTTTGAATACTGGCCAGCTCTCTTGTGAGGTTTCTTGTTGCATGAATAGCCGTTAGTAATGGAAATGACGGGCTATTCTAGCCAAAGCGCAGGCTTACACCAAGCGCCGCCACCTATATCGCATTCCTCCACGGCAGAAATGGCCGATTATTGCTCAAACCACACTCGCGGTCGCCACCACTCGCCACTGCGCCGGTACCAGGGACCCAGATCTCGCTCGGCAGTGACGCTCAAGCCCGCTGCGGTGGGTTCGACCAGCATCGCCCCTTGCTGACCGGTGATCCACTGGCGGGCATCCCGATAGCGGGCCACCACATCGGGACGGGGAAAGCCCCACTGATTCATAAAACCGGCGCTGTGGATCACATCCTTTGCCGCCACCGCAGCGACAAACGAGGGTGTGGAGGAGGTGCGACTGCCATGATGGGGGCTCACCAGCAAGGTGCTGGCCAACCCCTCCCCCTCCAGCGCCACCAGTCGTTGTTCGGCCTGCCGTTCGATATCGGCGCTCAGCAATATGCTGCGCTCGCCATCGCTGATGCGTACCACGCAGCCATCGTTGTTACGCCCACCGCCTGGGTATTCGGGCCAGAGCACCACAAACGAGAGCCCCTGCCAGCGCCACTGTTGCCCACGCTGGCACAGGGTGGTTCCCTCACTGAAGGGGTAAGAGGAGAACTCGTGACGCACCGGCATGGCGCTGAGCAGTCGCTTGCGATTGCCGGCATGGTCCCGATCCTTGTGGCTGATGATGAGGCGATCGATGACCCGGATCCCCAGATGGCTTAGCTGGGGCAGGATCACCGCGTCCGCCATGTTGTAGCCTCCGGGATAGCGATCACCTGTGTCATAGAGGATGGCACGCTCCCCCTTGCTGATCAGCACTGCCAGCCCTTGCCCCACATCCAGCACCCGCAGTTGCCAGCGGACTGGCGTTGGCCAGAGCGCCAACAACAGCGCACACAGACCCGGTAGCAACAGCCAACGTGCCGGGCGCCACTGCACGGCGAACCAGAGCAGCAACAGCAGGGTGCAAAGCGGCAGCCACCAGCCGGGCAGTGGCCACCACAGTTGCAGTTGATCGGAAAGCCAGTTCAGGATCGTCAACACCCACCCGAGCCCCAAATCCGCCAGCCAGAACAGGCCGTAGGCAAGCGAGGTGGAAAGCGGCGCCAGCAGCACACCGATCAGGGCCAGCGGGATGATGGCGATACAAAAGAGCGGCACAGCCAACAGGTTGATCACCATGGCAAGGGGCGCTATCCCCTCGAACAACGCCAGTTGCAGCGGCAGCAGACCGAGTAGCAGCCAGAGCTGGATCTGCCAGAGCACCGGCTTGTCGTGGACATATCCCACCAGCAGCAAGATGGCCACCGCCAGAAACGAGAGCCAGAAGCCGGCCGAATAGAGGGCGAAGGGATCCCAGAGGGTCAATACCACAAAGGCCCACAGCCAGATGCGCCAGGCCGGCCACTCTCGCCGGCTCCAGCGCAATACACTCCACACCAGCACCATGATCAGAGCCCGTTCGGTGGCCACCGCAAATCCGGCCAACGCACTGTAGACGGCGGCAAACAGCAGGGAGGTGATGATGGCGCCGCGCAGACCAAACAGCCTGCCCAGCCACCACCCAAGCACCGCCACCAGCGCGATGTGTTGCCCTGAGATGGCGATGATATGGGTCAGGCCGCTGCCGCGAAACAGCTCCCACTGGGCATCCGTGATGCCGCTCTGCTCGCCAAAAGTGAGCGCCGCCAGCAAGGGGGCATGGTCAAGCGGACGCCAACTCTCGGTCGCGGCCCCCAACCAGCGTTCACGCCAACCCGCAGGTGCCTGTTGAATATCTATCACCCGACGCAGATTGCCAGTGGCGGTGATCCCCTTGCCCAGCAGCAGACGCCGCCCATCCAGCCCCGCCTCGTTGGCAAGACCGTGAGCCGGTTTCAACGAGGTCACCAGGGTGATCCGGCTGCCTACCGTCATGGCGGGTAATGCCTGATAGGCATTGACCCGGATCAGGGGCTCAGGTGTCACCGGTTGCTCGTCGAGGGTGCTCACCCGCAGCAGCAGCCGGACAAATTTATCCCCCTCGGGCTCTGCACTTTGCAGCTGTGCGGTTATCATGTGGCTCGTCTGATCGCCCAACCGCTCCAGCCAGGCCAGCCGATAGGCAAGATTGGCCTGCATCCAGAGGATGCCGAGCAGGAGAAACAGCCACCGCCAGGCACGGCAATATGCAAGGGGGATCAGCAGGGACAGCAACAGGCCCCCCCATGCGAGTGAAGGTAACCATGGCCAGAGCAGTGAGGAGCTTGCCCCCAGGGCAAACGACAACAGACGCAGATCCATGGAGCAAGTATTTAGCAAGGTTTCAATATGCCCAAACGACTCATTAAACGCTGGATGGCCGATCAGCAAACCCTGAAAGAACACAAGCACCTGCGACTGTTCGGCAAACTGCTGCTCGATGCCAACCTCTGGCACCTCAACCGCCGCTCGGCTGCCGGGGCATTTGCGGTGGGCCTCTTCATGGCCTGGGTGCCGCTCCCCTGCCAGATGCTGCTGGCTGCCGGTGGCGCCATCCTGTGCCGGGTCAATCTGCCGCTCTCGGTGGCGCTGGTCTGGCTCTCCAACCCCTTTACCATGCCGCCCCTGCTCTATGGCGCCTATCTGGTAGGTTGCCAGTTGCTGGGACATTCGGCGCAGCAGATCGAGATTGAATTCACCTGGGAGTGGCTGGTCTCGGTACTGGGCACAGTGGCACCGCCGCTGTTGCTGGGCTCGCTGATCCTGGCCCTGCTCAGCTCCCTTATCGGTTACACCCTGATCCGCACCTTCTGGCGGATCAGCACGGTGCGCCAGTGGCAAAAACGCAAGATGGCCCGCCCATGCTGAGTCGCTGGTTTGCCCGCTTCAAGCTCGATCCCGATACCCTGCGCCAGCAGAAGTGGTTTGCCCTGTTTGGTGAGCGACTGCTTGCCCCAGCCCTCTGGCAAGGGGGCACCAGCGCCCTGAGTGGCGCGGTGGCGGCCGGGATCTTCGCCTGCTGGTTCCCCATCCCGATGCACTCGCTTATCGCAGTCGGTCTGGCGCTGGCATTCAGCCTCAACCTGCCGCTGGCACTGCTGGCGGTCTGGTTCAACAATCCGCTGACTTTGCCGTTCATGTATCTCTACGCCTATCGCACCGGTTGTCTGGTACTGCACCAGACGCCGGAGCCTTTCCACCTCAGCTGGACCCTCCACTGGCTGGAGCAGGAGGCTGCGACCCTGGTGCCCCCCTTCCTGCTCGGCAGCCTGCTGCTGGCGGTACTCACCGCCCTGAGCGGCGGTGCCCTGACCGCGCTGCTGCTGCAACTACGCAAACTGTGGCAAGGTGCCGGCTACCACTGAGCCGCCCTTACCCTTGTTTGGTGTCAAAAAAGCCCGTCACCAAGGTGACGGGCTTTTTCATGGCATGAACCAGAGCGCAAGGCAATGCGATTACAGCACCTTGGCGATCGCCTCGCACAGGGGATCGATGTTGGCGCGGGTAATACCGGCCACGCTGATCCGGCCTGAGCCGACGATGTAGATGGCAAATTCGCTCTTGAGGCGCTCCACCTGATCCTTGGTGAGGCCGGAGAAGGAGAACATGCCGTTCTGCTCGCGGATAAAGCTGAAATCCTGGCTCACGCCGAGGGCAGCCAGCTTCTCTACCAGCAATTCGCGCATCTCGCGAATGCGCACCCGCATGGCAGCCACTTCTTCGACCCACTCGGCATAGAGAGCTGGATCGCTCACCACGGCAGTGACCACAGCGGCGCCGTGTGACGGCGGGTTGGAGTAGTTGGCACGAATGACTGTCTTGACCTGGGTGAAGGCCACGTCGGCGATCTCTTTGGTCGCGCTGACCAGCGTGAAGGCGCCGACCCGCTCGTTGTAGAGGCCGAAGTTCTTGGAGAAAGAGCTCGCCACCAGCAGTTCGTCATGGCACTCGGCGAAGATACGCAGGCCTTCGGCATCCTCTTCGATACCACGGGCAAAACCCTGATAGGCGAAGTCAAACAGCGGCAACCAGCCGGCAGCAGCACTCTGCTTGGCCAGCGCGCGCCACTGATCGCTAGTGGGGTCGATACCGGTCGGGTTGTGGCAGCAACCGTGCAGCAGCACCAGCTCACCCGGCTGCACTTCGGCCAGCGAAGCCTGCATGGCGGCAAAGTCGAGTCCCTTGGTGGCGGCGTCGTAGTACTTGTACCACTTGACGGTCAGGCCCGCGGCCTGGAATACGCTGACGTGGTTGGCCCAGGTGGGATCGGAGATCCAGATGGTCTTGGCCAGACTGTTGCGCACCACGAATTCGGCCGCAATACGCAGGGCACCGGTACCGCCCGGCGCTTGCGCGGTCTTGGCACGGCCACTGGCAACCAGCGCAGAGTGCTGCCCGAACAGCAGTTGCTGCACGATGCGGCCATATTCGATATTGCCTTCAATACCGAGGTAGTTCTTGGTCTTCTCGTCGGTCAGCAGCTTCTGCTCGGCTTTCTTGACGCAGTGAAGAATGGGGGTGGCACCGGACTCGTCCTTGTAGATCCCTACGCCCAGATTGATCTTGTGGCTGCGAGAGTCAGCGCGGAAGGCTTCGGTCAGGCCCAGGATCGGATCCGCTGGGGCGGCAACAACCTTTTCAAACATGGTTTTCCCTGTATTCCGTTGAGTTCGTTGGGTGGCAAAGCGGCTTGATAAACAAAAGCGCTCATCTGGCGAGCGCTTCGTCAACTCTTTATATCACCGCGTTCAATGGGGGAAAACCGCTTTTTTGGCTCGCTTTCAGACCAATTTCAACCAATGGCATGCCACGCTGGCGCCAGTGCGCACACCTCGGCCGACAAGCCACCATTGGACTCAACCAAACCGCTACAAACTGCTAACAATGGCTTGGGGATCCGGCTCGGTTCCCACGGCCTAGCCTCAGTCAAAGGTTGGGCATACGCGCTGAGGATGGGGGCCAGATCACGGGGCAGCCACCAGCTGGCCGGACGGCCCAAGCGCTGGGCCAACGCCTGCAGCCGATCCACCCCTGCAGGATCGAGGGCGGTGAGATGACTCCACAACACATTGGGGGGCAAGGCGGCCACTACCTGCTGCAAGACGAGAGGAGCCGATGGGGGGGCCCACACCAGCAAGGTGCCAATATCAAGGGGCATCTCGGCAAAGGCGCCGACGCTATCGGTGGTGATCACCCGCTCGATACTCCCCTCCCCCCACAGGATCTTGCCAAGACCCGCCAGGGTGCGCTCGGGTAGGGCCACCTCCCCCAGCGCCTGCAACCAGGGGGCCGCATCGATCAGGGTGCCGCCGCTGAAAAAGAGGCTGAACGGCTGGGCGGCGCGCAAGCGCAACAGCTGATCGGCACAGAGCCGGATCCCCTTGTCCTCGAAATCAATCTGCTCGTTGGGGGTGAAGTTCACCTCTGACTTGCGATAGAGCGCCGCCAGCACCCGTTCGTTGACCAGCTCCCCCAATTGCCAGCCCTGAGCATGCAACCACTCCTCGGGCTCGGGGGGCGCGGTGGCGATCTCGGCCAGCATCAGCTCGCGGGTGAGATAGCGCCGCCCGGCCGGGGTGAGCTCATAGCTGTGGCTGCCATGGGCGAGCAGCAGCTGGTTATCCTTGAGCAGGCCCACCAGCGGTTGCCACTGGCGGCCACGGATCACCATAGGTGAGTGGCTCAGCAACTGCTGCGCCAGCGCCCGCCATTCGGGGTGACTAAAGTCGATCAATTACAATCCATCCCTGTCAGTGCTCAATCGGATAAACAAACAGCCTGAAAAGGTACCGTTACAGACCGATGACGCCAAGCCTCCCGCGCCAATTACGTGACCTCGCTCCCTGCAATATTCCCCAAACAGAAGAGCCCACCGTGGGGTGGGCTCTTTCTTGGATAACACTCGACGCTTATTCGACGTTGAGACGCAACTCGGCATCGTGCCAACCCAGTGGCAGGGTCAGCAACTGCTCGATCAGCTCCCGGCGATCGGATTTCTCCAGATAGGCGAGATAGAGCGGACGGCTCAGCGGTTGGCCCCCCTCCACCAGATGGAGCGCCCCCTTCTCGAGGAAGGGGCTGACCATCCGCCGTGGCAGGTAGGCAGCACCACCGTTGGCCAGCACGAACTGCAACGCCATGCTGGCGGAGCTGGAGTGCAGCACCGGGGTCTTTTGCAGGCTCTGCAACCGGCTGGGTTGCGGCTCGAAGCTGGTGCCCCAGTCGAGGTGGATGTGCGGCATCTGCATCAGGTTGTCGGCATTGGCGGCCGGATCCCGGCTCACCAGCTCGAACACCAGCTCACCGATGGGATGCAGGGCAATCTCGTCGATCTTGGTGGGCTCGGAGAGCAGGGCCAGATCGAGGGAGCGCTCCAGCAACTGGCGGCAGAGGTGCTCGCGGGAGGCTGTTTCCAGCCGCACCGCCAAACCGGGCGCCAGCGCATAGATGTGATTGAGCCAGTCGTTGAAATCGAGCTCCCAGAACACAGCGGGCGCGCCGATGGCCAACTGCTGGCTGAATCCTGGCGAGAGCGCAACATCCTGCTTGGCGCGACCAAGGGTGTGCAAGATGGCGTCTGCGTAGGGCAGCAGACGCTCACCGGAGGCGGTCAGGCGGATGTTGTTGCGATGACGGGCAAACAGACTGACACCCAGTTGCTGCTCTAGCTGGCGGATCCGGAAACTCACCGCCGACTGGGTCAGATAGAGATTTTCAGCAGCCCGGCCAAAGTGCCGGGTCTTGCTCACCTCGATAAAGGTCCGAAGCAGCTCGGTATCCATTAATCGATGGACTCGTCACTGCCACCACCGCTGCCACCACCGACATCAAAGCTGCCGCCACCGCTGCTCTCTTCGCTGGCGCCGCCAACGACGGTGCAGAGGCGATGAACGCGCTTGGGACCGATCACCTTGAGGTATTTGAACCACACCTTGGCATGGGGGTTGGCACCGGCTTCGCCGGATTTGACCTGCTCGACGAAGGCGGACTCGACATCGTCACGGGGTGCAAGGTTGCCCTGGTAGAGTGCCAGCATGGCGGTACCATACTTTTCCAGACTGTCCGCTTCGGCCACAGTGAATTCGCCACTGCGACGCAGGCCACGGGGAAAATGTTTGAAGTCGTTGAAACGCTTGTCTGATTCGAAGCTCATAGTGCTCTTTTTTCTGGTTAGTTTGACCTTTGCGGGCAAGTATCATCAGGCCATCGCCGAGTGCAAAATCAATTTTCTCACTATGTTAATAAATATCTTTTATCGATGTCACTTTGCCCCATCGCTGACGCCGATTTTGTGGCATAACACACAAAAAACGTTGATAAATAATAAACTTATGTAAACGTGCAGCCAATTTGCACGTCACTTTTTGTGACTGTGCAGGCAAAAATAAAGCGCCATACGGCGCTTTATTTATCACATCAGGTGAACCAGCTGAACCTTTGGTTCAAACATGCTTACTCAATCATGGCCGGTTGGGCCAGGTTGTCGGCACGCCACAGACGGTAGCGCACTTCATACTCCTGCGGCACGTAAATCACGAACGGCAGTTTTGAGTTGTAGTTCACGAAGAAGCCCTGACCGTAGATCTGGACGAAGGTCTCTTTCTGCTGGTTATCCGGGCACATCATCAGGGTGCTGATGGGGTCGGAGACTTTGCCCAGTTTCAGGTAGTTGTAGCCCCAGCCTTTGACGCTGTGCTGTTCCAGGTTGCCTGCAAAACGCGGTACGTTGCAATCAACCATCATCTTTTTGCCGACCTGCAGCTCGACCATCATGTCGGCTTCTTTTTCGACTTCAGGCAGGCGGATCACCACACGTTCCTGATTCACGTCAGCGGCTGGGAACATGCTGATATCAAATTTTTTCGGCTCGGCGGCGAAGGCATGGCCACCCAGCAACAAGGCGCCCAGCAGGCTAAAACGCAATACGGTTTTCATCTGTACCTCATGGGGTTGGTTCAACGCCGCTAGACTAACCGCTCTGCCGATTTCATGCCAGCGATCTGCTACGTAAAAACTGCGTAAAATGATGCAGATCCGGCACACCATGACGTGATCTGGCTATTTTCTGACAGGGCGCACACTCCCGTTGCGGGAACCTGAAACAAAAAGCGAGGCCAATTAGCCTCGCTTTGCATTCAAATGGCGCCAGAGTGCTATTTGGCCGCCTCTTGATGGGCCTTGATGACGGCGACCGCCTTGTCGGGGAAGTCGCTGAACACCCCATCCACATCGGCCTGATAGAGGAAGATGTTAAGGAGATCGGTGAAGTCCTTGGCATAGGCCGGGATCTGCCCCTCATCCTGACGGAAAGTATAGGGGTGAACTTTCAGGCCCGCCGCGTGGGCTTCTTTTACCATGCCGGTGAAGACCGGCTTGCCCAGGGTGCCCGGCTCGGTGACGATCATCGGCTTCCACGGGCCAATCCCTTCGGCATAGCTGGCGATGGTTTTCATCGCCCCCGGCTTGAACATCCAGTCATAGTTGTAGGGGGTTGCCTTGCCCTTGGCGTCGTAGACCATGGTCTCGTTCCAGTCGGTCTCGGCCATCAGCTGCACCAGTTTCAGATCCATACCCATGGCGGGCATCAGTTCGCTGTTGATGCGCTTGAGTTCATCGGCATCGAAGCACTGCAGATAGACCTTGTCATCCTTCCCGGTGTAGCCGTACTCCTTGAGCACCTTCAGCACTGCTTTGGAGATATCCTTGCCTTCGTGACGGAACAGCCAGGGCGCCTTGATCTCCGGGTAGATGCCGATGTTCTTGCCGGTGCTCTTGTTGAGCCCCTGGATCATCTCTATCTCCTCCTGGAAGGTGTGGATCTTGAAGTCTGACTTCCAGAGCGGGAAACGGGCCGGATAGACCGGCACCTGCTTGCCATCCACCAGCTGGAACGGCTCGGTCATACGCAGGGAACGCACCTCATCCAGGGTGAAATCCACCACATAATAACGGCCGTCCGGACGGGCACGGCCGGGGAAGCGCGCCGCCACATCGGTGATGCCATCGAGGAAGTGATCGTGCATCACCACCAGCTGGTCATCCTTGGTCATCACCAGATCCTGCTCCAGATAGTCAGCCCCCATGCCATAGGCCAGCGCCTTGGACTCCAGGGTATGCTCGGGCAGGTAGCCGGAAGCGCCACGGTGGGCGATCACCACCTTGCCTTCATCGGCAGCCAACACGGGTAATGAGAGGGATGCCCCAAGGCTCAAGGCGATGAGAGAAACGGCGAGTTTTTTCATATGTGATGCTCTTTATTATTGTGTGTAGGTAATTGTTCTATCAGAGGTTTGTTGCATATTTACGGTGGAAAGCGGTGGGCAGCAGCGCACTGCCCACCGTCACCCATCAGCTCGCCTTGCGCAGAGCCTGATGGTATTGGTCGAGCCAGACCTGCAGCATCTGCTGCTCTGAGTCGTTCAGGCGCAGCCCCAGCTTGCTGCGGCGCCAGAGGATATCGTCCAGTGAACAGGCCCACTCCCGCTCGATGAGATAACGCACTTCCGACTCGTAGAGGCCACCACCAAAGTGAATGCCGCGATCCTCTTTCAGCCAGAGACGGGCATGGGCACCATAGGCCTCGGCAATACGCAGGGCGCTGCGATCATCGAGCCAGTCAAACTCCAGCGCAAAGGCGCGGGCCAGCTCGCGCACCGAGCAGTCAAACTCGCCGCCGGGCAGACGGCTGGTCGCAGTCCAGTCATCCCCCATCTGGCTGAACCAGGGCTTGAGCTTGTTGCAGGCAGCCTGCGCCAGCTTACGATAGGTGGTGAGCTTGCCGCCAAACACCGACAAGAGCGGCGCACCGTCAGACTCGCCAGACAGTTCGAGGGTGTAGTCGCGGGTCACCGCCTGCGGCGAGTCTGACTCGTCATCACAGAGCGGGCGTACCCCAGCGTAAGTCCAGATCACATCTTTCGGCGCAATTTGGCGAGTGAAGTGGGCGTTGACCACCTTGCACAGGTAGGTAATTTCGGCCTCGCTGATCTTCGCTTCCCGCGGGCTGCCGTGGTGCTCCACATCCGTGGTGCCGATGAGGGAGTAGCCCTGCTGATAAGGGATGACGAAGACGATGCGGTTGTCTTCGTTTTGCAGGATATAAGCCTCTTCGCGCTCATGGATGCGCGGCACTATCATGTGGCTGCCTTTAATAAGGCGAATGCCGCGGGGGGATTTCTCGTGCAGGCTCTCGTCATAGAAGGTCTTGACCCAGGGGCCCGCCGCATTGACCAGACCACGGCAGGTGACGGTGAACTGCTCGCCCCCTTCCCGCTCCAAAGTGAGCGTCCAGTGTTTGGAACCGCGCACCGCCTTGATGCAGCGAGTGCGGGTCTGGACGTCGGCCCCCTTGTCACGGGCCATCATGGCGTTGAGTACCACCAGCCGGGCATCGTCGACCCAGGCATCGGAATATTCAAACCCCTTGTTGATCCCTGCGGTCAAGCCATCTTGCGGCAGAAAGCGCACGCCGCAGCTCCCCTTGAGCTTGTCGCGCTTGGCCAGATTGTCATAGAGGAACAGACCGGCGCGGATCATCCAGGCCGGACGCAGGTGCGGGCGGTGCGGCAGGCGAAAACGCATGGGACGGGCGATGTGAGGCGCCATACTGAGCAGCACCTCCCGCTCCGCCAATGCCTCTTTCACCAGCCGGAATTCGTAATGCTCGAGATAGCGCAAACCGCCGTGGATCAGCTTGCTGGAGTTGGACGAGGTGGCAGAGGCGAGATCTTGCGCCTCAAACAGGGCAACCTTCAGACCCCGTCCTGCCGCATCGGCTGCGATGCCGACCCCGTTGATGCCGCCACCGACGACGACCAGATCATAATGTTCGCTCATGTTCACCTACTTTCATTTTTATGATTGCTATAACAGCAATGTTTGATTTCGCTCATTTTAGAACATGAAAATACAACAAACGAACATTTTATGGCGAAAGTGTGATCGCCACAGCCCGCCAGAGGTGGCAAAGGGGACAGGTCAGCGGAGCAAATGGCATCGGGCCAACATCGGCGGGTTAATAACCAAAAAAACCAGATTGAATAGTGGTTTTGGCAATACCCATAAAGGGGTGAGATGAGTGCAGGAATGGGAGACAAAAAAAGAAAGGAGGCCGCCCTGATGGGCGACCGGCACAGCCAGGGCGTGTTTCGCCGTCAGCAGATGTGGCAGGCGATCTGGTGTTGCGCCATCAATCGCGCCAGCTTTTCCGGTGGCTCCTGATCGGTAAAGAGGGCGTGGATCTGGCTGAGATTGCCCAGATTGACCATGGCATTGCGACCGAACTTGGTGTGGTCGGCGGCCAGGAACACCTGACGGGAGTGGGCGATGATGGCCTGGGCGATCTTCACCTCGTGATAGTCGAAATCGAGCAGGGAGCCGTCGTTGTCGATCCCCGAAATCCCGATGACGCCATAGTCCATGCGAAACTGACCGATAAAGTCGCGGGTCGCCTCCCCCACGATGCCGCCATCGCGGTTGCGGATCTCGCCACCGGCAATGATGACGGTGAAGTCATCCTTGGCCGTCAGGATGCTGGCCACGTTGAGGTTGTTGGTGACGATACGCAGCTCGCGGTGATCGAGCAGGGCACGGGCAATGGCTTCGGTGGTGGTGCCTATGTCGATAAAGAGCGATGAGCCGTCAGGAATATTGGCCGCTACCTCGCGGGCGATGCGCTCTTTCTCCTTGAGTTGCATCACTTTACGGGCGCTATAGGCGGTATTGACGGTACTCGAATGCAGGGAGGCACCGCCATGATGGCGCCGGATCTTGTTCTGTTCGGCGAGATCGTTCAGATCCCGGCGAATGGTCTGGGGGCTGACGTCAAAGTGGGTCACCAGATCGTCGGTCGAGACAAATCCCTGCCGCGTCAGGACGTCCAGGATCTCCAGATGTCGTTGGGTTTGCTTCACGCTTGCACTCCGATGATGAGACAAAAAAAGGCCCCGGCAGATGCGGGGCCTTTTGGCAGTTTACCTGATCCCCTTTGGGATCAATAAGCTGAGGATCACGTTTTATGCCTTATGGGCAGCCGCTTTCTTGGCCGCAACGGCAATGTTCTCGTGCTTGAGGGTCATCGCCAGCAGGATGATGGAGAGCACGCAGGAGACGGTCAGCACCATGAAGCCGCCATCCCAACCGAAGTGGTCAACGGTATAACCCAGCATGGCGTTGGCTGCCACGGCGCCGCCCAGATAACCGAACAGACCGGTGAAACCTGCCGCAGTACCGGCTGCTTTCTTCGGTGCCAGCTCAAGAGCATAGAGGCCGATCAGCATGACAGGGCCGTAGATCAGGAAGCCGATTGCCACCAGCGCCATCATGTCGATGGTCGGGTTGCCGGCCGGGTTGAACCAGTAAACCAGCACAGCCAGGGTGACCAGCACCATGAACAGGATACCGGCCGGGGCGCGGCGGCCCTGGAACATCTTGTCAGAGATCCAGCCACACAGCAGGGTACCCGGAATACCGGCCCACTCGTAGAGGAAGTAAGCCCAGGAGGAGTTGTCGACGGTGAAGTGCTTGGCCTCTTTCAGGTAGGTTGGCGCCCAGTCCAGCACACCGTAACGAATGAGGTAAACGAAAGCGTTGGCGATCGCGATGTACCACAGCAGTTTGTTGTGCAGCACGTACTTGACGAAGATCTCCTTGGCGGAGAACTCCTGCTCGTGGCTCTCGTTGTAATCCTTCGGATAGTCGTTCTTGTACTCCTCGATGGGAGGCAGACCGACCGATTGCGGGGTATCACGCATCACGAAGAAGGCGATCACCGCGATGGCGGCCGCCGCAGCCGCAGGCACATAGAAGGCGCTGCGCCAGTCGTTGAACCAGCCCATCCCGAGGATAAACAGCGGGCCAATCATGCCGCCACCCACGTTGTGAGCCACGTTCCAGACCGCAACCACTTCGCCGCGCTCTTTCTGTGACCACCAGTGCACCATGGTGCGACCGCAGGGCGGCCAGCCCATGCCCTGTGCCCAACCGTTCAGGAACAACAGCACAAACATGATGGCAATGCTGGAGGTGGCCCAGTGCATGGTACCCATCATGAACATGATGGCAGCCGAGAGCAGCAGACCGGCGGAGAGGAAGTAACGGGCGTTGGAACGGTCAGAGACGTTCCCCATCAGGAACTTGGACAAACCGTAAGCGATGGAGACCCCGGAGAGCGCAAAACCGAGATCACCACGGGAGAAGCCCTGCTCGATCAGATAGGGCATCGCCAGACTGAAGTTTTTCCGTACCAGATAGTAGCCGGCGTAACCGAAGAAAATCCCGAAAAACACCTGCCAACGCATGCGTTTGTAGAAGGGGTCGACCTTGTCAGCCGGGAGCCTGTCGATGTGCGCCGCAGGCCTGAAGAGACTAAGCATGTTCTGCTTCCTTATTGTTGTTATGGGCGGTTGAGGATGCCCTGACCATTCCAACGAATCATGTGAGTCCACTGATTCGTAAGCGAGCCTATTGTGCTCATATGCGCTCATTTAATCTGTGATGCATGCTCAAATATTGCAGTTTTATTACAAATAAAAGCTCCAAATGAGAAATCACTCAGCAAGCGCCAGCCCTTGTGTGGCAAGGGTTGCAAGCTACCCCCTAAGTGGTAACTTGCGGTTATCAAGATGCTTTACGTCACATTTTCTTAGCAATGAGTGGGATCTTGTCCACATTTCCTATGGAGGGGGGATGGTGAAATTATTGGGAAGGGTTATTTTCTGTCACGACCGATAACGAGCGCAAACGAGCATAACGTTTGCGCAAGACGCAAAAACAACAAGGAAACGTTTTCGGCAGCAACGGATAGACACAAAAAGATAAAACGGAACATCAAACCTCTACGGGTGGATATAAGGAACAAAAGTATGAGCATACAAAGACCCAATACCCTGCTTGGCGAGTGCATCGCCGAGTTTATCGGAACCGGCCTGCTGATATTTTTCGGCGTCGGATGTGTGGCGGCACTGGTGCTGGCAGGTGCCAACTTCGGGCAGTGGGAAATCTCCATTACCTGGGGTCTGGGTGTAGCCATTGCCATCTATGTGACCGGCGGCATTTCAGGTGCCCACCTGAACCCGGCTGTAACCCTGGCGCTGATGACCTTCTGCGGGTTCGACAAGCGCAAGGTGGTGCCCTACATCATCGCCCAGATGGCAGGTGCCTTCTGCTTCGCGGCCCTTGTCTACTTCCTTTATGGTAACCTTTTCACCCAGTGGGAAGTGACCCATAACGTGGTGCGCGGCAGCGTCGAAAGCCTCGGCACCGCGGGGATCTTCTCCACCTACCCCAATGCCCTGCTGACCAATATGCAAGCTTTTGCCGTCGAGCTGGTGATCACCGCCGTCCTGATGCTGGGCATCATGGCGCTGGGTGACAACAACAATGGCGCCCCCAAAGGTTTCGCGGCCGCTCTGCTGATCGGTATCCTGATCGCGGTGATCGGCGCCTCCCTTGGCCCGTTAACCGGTTTTGCCATGAACCCGGCTCGTGACTTTGGTCCGAAACTGTTCGCGTTCTTTGCTGGCTGGGGTGATGTTGCCCTGACCGGTGGTCGTGACAACCCCTACTTCTGGGTTCCGATCCTTGGCCCCATCGTTGGCGCCCAGATTGGTACCGCTCTGTATGTCAAAGTGCTGGCTCCCTGCGTCCCGGGCAACCGTGTCGTCACCACCGAGCAAGCGACCCAAACCGCCAAAGAAGAGGCTGCCGCATAAGAGCGGCCCCCTCCAACGTATAAAAACGTGGAAAATAGAAACGTGGAGAACATCATGTCTGCTGAAAAGAAATATGTCGTCGCTCTGGACCAGGGAACAACCTCTTCCCGCGCCATCGTGTTTGATCAGGATGCCAACATTGTCGGTACCTCCCAGCGCGAATTCACCCAGCACTACCCGAAAGCGGGCTGGGTAGAGCACGACCCGATGGAGATCTGGGCGACCCAATCCTCCGTCTTTACCGAAGTGCTGGCCAAGACCGGCCTGCGCAGCGAAGAGATCGCCGCCATCGGTATCACCAACCAGCGTGAAACCACAGTGGTATGGGAAAAGGCCACCGGCAAGCCCATCTACAACGCCATCGTCTGGCAGTGCCGCCGCACCGCCGCCATCTGCGAGGAGCTGAAAGCGCGCGGTCTGGAAGAGTACGTTCGTGAGAACACCGGTCTGGTGCTGGATGCCTACTTCTCCGGTACCAAGGTGAAGTGGATCCTCGACAACGTGGAAGGTGCCCGCGAGAAAGCGATGAACGGCGAACTGCTGTTCGGCACCATCGATACCTGGCTGGTCTGGAAGATGACCAATGGCGAAGTGCACGTCACCGACCCGACCAACGCCTCCCGTACCATGCTCTACAACATCCGCGAGCTGAAGTGGGACGAGAAGATGCTGGACGAGCTGGGCATCCCCATGTCCATGCTGCCGGAAGTGAAACCCTCTTCCGAAGTGTACGGCTACACCACCCGTGGCGGCGGCTCCCGCATCCCCATCGCCGGTATTGCCGGTGACCAGCAGTCTGCCCTGTTCGGCCAGCTCTGCTTTGAAAAAGGGATGGCCAAGAACACCTACGGCACCGGCTGCTTCATGCTGATGAACACCGGCACCGAGCCGGTTCGCTCCAGCAACGGCCTGCTGACTACTGTAGCCATCGGCCCGAAAGGGGAAGTGAACTACGCGCTGGAAGGTGCGGTGTTCATGGGCGGCGCCACCATCCAGTGGCTGCGTGACGAGCTGAAGATCATTCACGATGCCCGCGATACCGACTACTTCGCCTCCAAGGTGGGTGACACCAACGGCGTCTATCTGGTGCCGGCCTTCGTTGGTCTGGGTGCACCCTACTGGGATCCGTATGCTCGCGGCACCATGGTTGGCCTGACCCGTGGAGCCAACCGCAACCACATCATCCGCGCCGCGCTGGAATCCATCGCCTATCAGAGCCGCGACGTGCTGGATGCGATGCAGCAGGACTCCGGCATCAAGCTGGCAGCATTGAAAGTGGATGGCGGCGCCGTGGCCAACGACTTCCTGATGCAGTTCCAGGCTGACATGATGCACACCCCGGTGGTACGTCCGACCCGCATCGAGACCACCGCCATGGGCGCCGCCTTCCTGGCAGGTCTGGCAGTCGGCTTCTGGAAGAGCTCGGACGAGCTGGAAGACAAATTCAGCGTGGACCGCGAGTTCATCCCGCAGATGGACAGAGACGATCGCGCCAAACGTTACAGCGGCTGGCAAAAAGCGGTTGAGCGTTCACGCCGCTGGGCTGAAGAGGATTGATCGGGCACCCGATATTCCGTTGAGATAAACACCAGAGAGGCCGACAGCAATGTCGGCCTCTCTTTTTATGCTTTCCCTTGCCGGTTTCTGCCCCCTTCTCCGCTCATTGCTCCCTCCTGTTTTTCTGCCACCCTCTGTTGTTACCATCCGCCACAACGTAATTGAGCTCTCTATCTATAATCATCATCTGGGTCGCATATGCGACCTTATTTATGAGGAGAGCGATATGGAGAGGGCGATACACCGTTTTACACTGCACTCACTCTGGTCAGGGCTCGGGATCCGCACCCGGATCCTCGCTGGCGTAGCGATACTGATGGCCATCGCCATCAGCTGCATCACCTTGATCCTTGAGCAGATATCCCACAGTCAGGCCCAGCAGCGGGTCGAACGCTACGAGCTGCCAAGCAGCGTGGATCGCATTGCCAACCAGCTGACAGCGCAGCTTATCCAACACCTGACCGAGGCGCAGGCGCTGGCCAGTAACCGCTTTGTCATCGACTGGCTGACCGCTGGCATGCCAGAGCAAGAGTGGCCCGCCATGGAGCGTTACTTTCAGGATCTGCAACGGCGGATCGGCGGCAACGTCTTTATCGCACCCCGCCAGAGCAACACCCTGATCAACTTCAGCGGCGGCCCCATCGCCCAGAAATCGCTGAGCGAATCAGACCCGAAAGATGGGTGGTTTTTCGGCTTTCTCAAACGCAGTAAACCCTATGAGCTGAACCTCGACATCTCCGATTTTGACAAGCGCGCCTCCCTCTATATCAACACCGCCGTCACCCACGAGGGCAAGACCCTGGCGGTGGCTGGCACCTCCATCGACATGAGCGCCCTGAGCAAACTCATCAGCGGCTACCGTATCGGCAAGAGCGGTCAGGTTTATCTGGCCGACATGGAGGGCAATATCGAGATCCACCCCGAGCAGGAGGTGGAAGGCGCCGCCCACCACCAGCAATCCTTCCTCGATACCGTCAAGCGGCTTATTCCCAATGCCCGGGAACAGGTGGCCGTAGAGGCGCTAACGCTGGAGGGGCAAACCTACCTCATCGCGGTGCGTTACATCCCCACCCTCAACCGGCTGCTGATTGGCGAGATCAACAGCGCCGAGCTGGAAGAGGGACTGCAGGAATCCCGCCAGCTGATCATCATGGTGTCGCTCGCCATCGGCGGGATTGCCATGCTGGCCTCCGCCTGGCTGGCTCACTCCATCAGTCGCCCCATTCGTCAGGCTGCCGATGGCATGCACCACATCACTGCCGATCGGGATCTGGCGACCCGGCTCGACTTCTCTGACGAGTCGGAGCTGGGCATGATGGCCCAAAGTTTCAATCGGCTGATCCAGAGCTTGAACCAGAGCTTCTCACGCTTCCAGCAGTCAGGGAGCGCCCTCTCCGCCCAGTCGTCCCAATCCATGCAGCAGGCCCAGGCACTGGCAGGAGAAGCGTGCCAGCAGGCCCAGAGCATTCAGGAGCTGACCACTGTGGTCACCACCATCGGCGACAACGCCGAGCAGATCGCCAGCCGCTCTGAAGGAGTCAACGACGTGACCCAACGCATCGCCAACCATATGCTCAGCATCGAGCAGGATGTGACCCAGAGCGCCGCGCAACTCGACACCTTGCGCAGCAGCATCGGCAGCTCCTCAGCCCTGCTCGATGAAGTGGTGAAAGACAGCAACAACATCACCCAGATCATGAACCTCATCCGCGATGTCTCGAACCAGACCAACCTGCTGGCCCTCAATGCGGCTATCGAAGCGGCCCGTGCGGGGGATATGGGACGGGGCTTTGCGGTGGTGGCCGACGAGGTACGCCAACTGGCGGTGCGTACCCAGACCGCCACCAAGGATGTGCAGGATCTTATCTTGCGCCTGCAGGAGGGAACCCGGCAGGCCAGCAGCTCGATGGCAGACTCCCGCAACCTGAGCGAAGAGGGATACAACCGGATGAATCAGGCCAGAGAGGTGCTGGTTGATGCCACCAGCCAGATCAACCAGACCGCCCTCGAGATCAACGAGATCAGCGCGCTGGCGCAGGCGCAGAATCAACAGATGGGGCAAGCCAGAACGGCGCTCGACGAGCTGGCCATGGTGGCCGAACACCAGCGGGAACACGCGCAGGAGAGCAATGCCGCCAGCCGCGAACTGTTCGAACTGGCCAAAGCCATCGACGAGCAGATCCGCCAATACCGGATTGGCTAGGCCCGGCGCTTCCCTCTATCCCTCTCAATAACCAAGACGCCACCGCAGGGTGGCGTTTTCATTTTGCAAATCATTTTGCCTGCGCTCTCGAAACGGGAATGACGACAAGACTCGCAAGACATTGATAATCAACATAAAAAAATGTGGAACGGCCATTGCTTAGTGATATCAGACTCAACAGAGGGATATCGCCATGAAACCGACCACCAATCAAGCGCCCGTAGCCCACGTCGCCACTCCAAAAGAGACACTGACCCCCCGCGAAGGCACCTTCCTGATGATGGTGGCCCAACTGGTGGTGCTCACCTGCATCGTACTGGCCGCCACCGTCGGCGGCCTCTCCTGGCAGTGGACCCTGCTGCTGGCCATTCCGCCGGTGATCGGCGGCGCCCTGCTCAGCCGGGTATGGGGCAAACTGCCCCGCTAACTGCGCTTCAGCTCACACACCTTCCCGAACCGGCGGCCGACCCTCAAGTCGGCCGTCTGTTTATCTGCCGCCAGGCTAATGCTGATGGGCCGCAACGAAGGCGCGGCTTGTTTTTCGTTAAGCAAACCGCAGCGACGAACCGTTCAAACAAACCGCACAAACCAACCTGAACTACAGGGTATGGCTGCCCAGCTGCTCTTTAAGAAAATCGAGCCAGACCCGCAGCCGGATATCCCGCTGGGCATCGGAGTAGAAGACCGCATTGATGGGGCGCGAGGCGCCACTGTTGCTGCGGGCCAGCACCTCCACCAGCGCGCCACTCTCTCGATCCGGCCCGGTCATGAAATCCGACAGACAAACAATCCCCTGCCCCGCCAGCGCCAGCTGACGCAAGGTTTCGCCGCTGCTGGCACGCAGACTGGGGGTGATGGCAAAGCGATCACCCTGCTCGGCACTGAGCAGCGGCCAGTGGTTGAGGTGATCGGGATGCAAAAAGCCAAGCAACTCGTGACCGATCAGCAGATCCGCCGGTTGGCGCGGGGTGCCGTGCTCGCTCAAGTAAGCAGGAGAGGCCAGCAGCCGCAACCGCGAACGGCCAAGCGGCAGCGCACGCAGGGAGGAGTCGGTCAGCTCGCCGATGCGGATGGCCATGTCCACCCGCCGCTCCATCAGATTGATAAAGCCCTCCGAGCTGTGCAGCTGCAGCTCGATGGAGGGGTAGCGGCGGCGAAACTCGCCGATGATCGGCACCAGCCGGTGTAGGATAAAGGGGGTGGCCGCATCGACTCTCAACACCCCTTCGGGCTGTTCCCGGCGCATCAGCAGATGCCCCTCCGCCTCGCTCATCTCGGTCAGTATCTTCACCGCCCGCTGATAGAACCAACTCCCCTCCTCGGTCAGACTGACCCGGCGGGTGGTGCGATTGAGCAAAACGGTTGAGAGCTTCTCCTCCAGCCGCTTGATGCCACGGCTCACCACCGAGTTGTCCATGCCGAGGTTCTCCGCCGCCTGGCGAAAACTGCCCGCCTCCACCACCGCCACAAACAGGGTCAGTTCATCAGAATGGGTCTTCATTGCTGTTATCCGGACAAGAGTTATGGGCCTTTATAGGCGCAGCCGCTGTGGATTGGCAAGCGTGCGGTGAGGCCAGTTCTTTTTTTCTACAGAGAAATAACGTGACCGCGAGCCCACATCATACCCGCGATTTATCAGTACAATGCAGCCTAAAAAGCACCGTATGGCACCATTTGTTTCACAAGGATGAATACCATGACATTTGAAGAACGGCTGGCCGCCGCCCATCATGAGCTGGCTAACAAAGGGGTATGGCATGCCAACTACAATCCCCCCTTGTTCTGGTTGTTGCGCCAACTGGGTTGGTCTGTCAAACCGCCACATTACGAGAGCTGGCTTACCAACTTTCTGGTATTTGGCATCGGCCTTGGACTGATCTGGAGCGTACTGTTGTGGTTTTTCAGCTGGCAACCCATGGGAATGGATCTGGTATTTGCTCTACGTCAAACCGCTTTTTTTGCGGGATTAATCGGCCTCATTATGGCCAGTGTCCTCAGATTACGGCACAAGCGACTTAAACTGACACCGTGGGAACAACTTGCTGAGCCCAGCGATGCTGATGATGAGGGAGACGAACTGAATGAAAGCCCATGAAAAACTGAACTATGTGGAGTTTTCGGCCAGGGATCTCGCCGCGACCAAGGCATTCTTTCAGGCTGTATTTGGCTGGCAGTTTGTCGATTACGGCCCCGACTACTGCGCCTTTTCCGATGAGGGGCTGGATGGCGGATTCTATAGAGCGGATCAGTGCAGCCAGACAGCTCAGGGCGGCGCCCTGCTGGTGTTCTACAGCGCTGATATTGAAGCGACCCAAGCCAAGGTGAGCCAACACGGTGGCACCATCAGTCGCCCACTATTCGACTTCCCCGGTGGCCGCCGTTTCCACTTCGTTGAGCCCAGCGGCAATGAGTTTGCGGTCTGGTCCGAGCCTGCCAGCGCCTGATACTATAGGGCGAAGAGTAATTAATCTCCGCCCCCTATCCATTCGCCAAACCAGCCGTTATCTCTTTCAGCCACCTAAAAACGACTAAAAAATCACCTACCCTGTGAGCTTGCTACTGTTTATCAAGGGGAAAAAATGGATTACCATTTAGTATCAAGAGGCATGACAAAGATATATGTAAAAGGACACATTAGACATAACATTACAACTCAGGACGTATATTTTTGAGTTATCAAACATTGCTAGTGCTGATTACTAACAAAGATGAATAACTACTAATAAAAACCGGGAGAATTATATATCAATGTCAGAAGTTAAAAAAATAATTCTATACGCTATTCTACCTGCACTGATTGCAGGCTTATTTGCTGTTGCACCTAAAATATATGATGAGATAAGCGAACCAAAGGCACAGCTTAGTTACTCCATCATTCAGGGACCACTGCTTGAAGTGAATGGTGTGTTTAAGTCGATCGCATCAATACAAGTAGAGAACATAGGAAAAAAGGTTCTATCCAATGTCGAAGCACATATTAAAACCAGAGCAAACATTGATGCCATTAATTTAGACAAAACTACAGGCTTAGAACCTAACATATCAAAATCAGAAGATACAATAATCAGATTTAATAAGATGCACCCGAATGATCACTTTACATTATCCCTAATGCTATCTTCTAAAGACAAGATTATGAACCCAGAGATAGCTTTACGTAGTGATGAGGTTTTGGGAAGTTTGAGTAATAAAAAAAGAGATGATTCAACTCAAGGATCTATTTTAAGTGGTTTTTTAGCTGGTTTATCAGTATTTGTAATGTCGATTATGATAATAGTAAAATCTAAATCTAGCTCTTCTTTCTCTATGTTAAATGAAAAGTCACACACCTTGTTTTATATAGCAGCGAAACTCGGTTTGTCACAGTTAATAGACAATGTTACCGTATCCAACAATGAACTAACTTACTTAAGATTTTCCGACCTACTATTCTATTTAGCTACGCATGACAATGGAAAAAGAAATCTTGCAATAAAAGGATTAAAAGCGCTACTGTTAATCGATGGAATGTCTACGTCATCCCGCAGGCAAATCGAACGTCATTTGAAAAATCTCGAAGGAAACTTATATAACAGCGAAGAGATAAATGATATTTGTAGTATGTCAAAAGAAATAAATGACCCTATATCCTTAAGAAATAAGATCGACATCGTGATTGACAAAGTCAATGTAGTCTGAAATTAATTATGCCTTAATGTATAGATCTAGTTATTCCCTGACACCGACTTTGTCGGTGTCATTTATCTTCCCATTGCTGCTCTTATCTCAATACTGTTTTGCGACCAGCGCCCTGTTTCCTGCAAGTCACGGCAGGCATACTGACCCTTCGTTTTTGCCAAGGAGGTTCAGATGTCATCACCCGTGATTGTGATTGCCCAGCTTGAAGCCAAACCCGAATTCGCCGCCCAGTTTCGCGCCGCCCTTGAGCCGCTGATTGCGGCCACCTTGCAAGAGGCGGGCTGCCAGCGCTATCAGCTGCATCAGGACTTGGACAATCCAAACAGCTGGATGCTCTACGAGGTATGGGAGAGCGAAGCCGCCCTCACCGCCCATCAGGGTCAGCCCCACTTTACGGAATTTGTCGCCAAGGCCGAGCCCTGGTTTGCCAGCAGCACCATTCGCCGCTATCAGCCGCTGGGCGCCTGACTGGCCCTAGAGCCTATTTCTGTTCAGCCCATAAAGGGCCAACCACCACCCCATTGAGGAACGAGAGGAACGAGATGATCAATATGCCACCCATGGGTCTGGGCACCTTCCGCCTGAAGGGCGAGCCGCTGCTTGCCACCCTGACCAACGGTCTGGAGCTGGGCTATCGCCATATCGATACCGCCCAGATCTATGACAATGAAGCCGAGGTCGGTGCCGTGCTGACCCGCAGCACTGTTGCCCGTCACGAGATCTACCTGACCACCAAGGTGTGGACCAGCGAGTTTGGCCCGGGCAAGCTGATCCCGAGCCTGGAGGTAAGCCTGGAAAAACTGGGCACCGACTATCTGGATCTAGCGCTGATCCACTGGCCCTCCCCCAAGGATGAGGTGCCGATGGCAGTCTATCTGGAGCAGTTGGCTGAGGCCAAAACACAAGGCCTGACCCGGGAGATCGGGGTCTCCAACTTCACCGTGGCCCAGCTCAAACAAGCTATCGAGATTTTGGGGCCGGGGGCCATCGCTCACCAGCAGATCGAGGTTCATCCGCTGCTGCAAAACCGCAAGGTGGTGGAGTTCTGCAAAGCTCACGGTATCGCCGTCACCGCCTATATGCCGCTCGCCTATGGCAAGGTGCTGAGCGAGCCGCTGCTGATGGAGATTGGCAAGCGCCACGGGGTATCGGCGGCGCAGGTGTCGCTGGCCTGGCTGCTGGCGCAGGAGATGACAGTGATCCCGAGCTCAACCAAGCGGGAGAATCAGGCCGCCAATCTGGCCACTCTCGATATCACCTTGAGCAGCGAGGAGATGGCCGCCATCGCCACGCTGGATCGGGGCGAGCGCTGCGCCAATCCCGACTTTGCCCCCGCATGGGACTGACACGAAAGGCGTGAGACTAACGCGAAAAAAGGCTGGCTCTGCCAGCAAGCCAGATAAAACAGGGAGAGCATCATGCTCTCCCTGTCTCTTTTCTTGCCTCACGCTTTGCAGCGCTTGCTGAACGTCCAGCCGCCATATTGATGCCAGATGCAGCCCCGCAATCAGGGCGCGTTCTGGCAAAGGGCGGGATCGAACACCTGATTCCAGTCTGATTTCATATCGACCACCACCCAGCCCCGTGCTTTTGCCTGTGCCAGCCCGTCGATCAGCTTGCCGCTGGCTGGCGGATGGCTGTCGTAGGCGTATTCGCGCTTGGCATCGGTGTGGTGCACCAGCAGGCCGAAAGTGTGGTAATCCGGATTGGTCGAGGTGTATTGCAGCATGGGCACGTCGCCATCGCTGTTACCAAAGGCGCCGACCGGACGCTGCCCCATAAAGAGGTGAATGGCGGCCGGTTTCGCCTTGCTGTCATCGAAATAGGCGCCGTTCATGGTCTTGCGGATCTCGCTGCCCTCCCCGGTCAGGGCAAACTCGCCAAGGGTAAAGGAGCCAATCACCTGCTGGGGCGGGATGCCATACATCTGCTCGGACATCACCCGCATAAAATCGACGCCGCCGCCGGAGACAATCCAGGTCTGGAAGCCATTATCCCGCAGATACCCCAGCAGCTGCTTCATCGGCAGATACCCGAGCTGATCGTAGTGGCAGCCAAAACGGGGATCCTTGCTGCTGTTGACCCAGCGAGTGACCCGCTCGGCAAACTCGGTGGTAGTCATGCCGCTGTGGGTCAGTCCCACCAGCTTGGCTAGCCCCTTCTCCCCCGATTTGGCCACTGCCTTGAGGTCATTGTTCAGCACTGCCGCGACGATGGGGTCGGCCTTCCACTCCGGGTGTTCCGGTGCTAGGCGCTTGATCTCGTCCATCGCAAACTGCAGCTGATAGGTCATGGGCGCTTCAGGCCAGAGGGTGCCGTCATTGTCAAACACCACATGGCGCTTCTCTGGCGGAATAAACGTGGCCTGCTGCTGATCGGTGGCATTGGTTACCCAGCGGGTGATCGCCTGCTTGGCCGCCGTGTCATTCCAGGCTGAGAGGGGATCGCTCTGGCCGGCCTGTACCGCAAAGGCGCCGCACAGCAGCAAAAGAGAGGAGAGTCGGTTCAATGTCATCATGTTACCTGTCAGCTGGATATTGCCTGTCTATTGCCTGTAGATGAAAGCGCACGGCCATCACAACACCGGCGGCGCACATGGGTTCAACACACGAGGGTTTCACAGGGAAAATCCTATGGCGGCCAGCTTGTACTGGAGCTTAAGCAAGCTCAGAAAAGGAGCAGCGTTAATCCCGTTCTGCGAAGCAGATCACTGCGTTACGCTCGCACAGCGTGCAACACAACCCCCTCCTCCCCATCGCCATTGCTGCTGATTTGGCAAAAGTAATTTGATGTCACCGTCATTTTTGCCAACAAAACCCATCGGCATACTGGCGCCATTCTCCCATCGGGAGTCCCTAACCAAGGAGTTGTTATGCCACTGGCGTTATTTGCCCTTACCTTAAGTGCCTTTGCGATCGGCACCACCGAATTTGTGATTGTGGGGCTTATCCCCACCATCGCCGAGCAGCTCAATGTCTCGCTCCCCTCGGCGGGCCTGCTGGTCAGCCTCTATGCCCTTGGCGTGGCCATCGGCGCCCCCGTGCTCACGGCGCTCACCGGCAAGGTGCCGCGCAAGTGGCTGCTGGTGGGGCTGATGGCACTCTTTACCGCCGGCAACCTGCTGGCCTGGCAGGCCCCCGGTTACGAGAGTCTGATTGTGGCCCGCATCCTGACCGGATTGGCCCACGGGGTCTTCTTTTCGGTAGGCAGCACCATCGCCACGGGTCTTGTGGCCAAAGAGAAGGCGGCGAGTGCCATCGCCATCATGTTCAGCGGCCTTACCGTGGCGCTGGTGACCGGCGTACCGCTCGGCACCTGGATTGGTCAGGTCTTTGGCTGGCGTGAAACCTTTCTGGTGGTAAGCCTGCTCGGCCTCGTCGCCATGGTGGGTAGCCTGCTGCTGATCCCGAACAACCTGCCCAAGGGGGCGGCCTCGACCATCCGCGAGCAACTCTCGGTACTGACCAAGAAGCCGCTGCTGCTGGTCTACGCCAAAACCGCCCTCGGTTATGGCGGCGCCTTCACGGCGTTTACCTTCCTCGCCCCCATCCTGCAGCAGGTGAGCGGCTTTAGCGCCGGTGCGGTGAGCCTGATCCTGCTGGTGTACGGGGTATCGGTTGCCGTCGGCAATATCTGGGGCGGCAAGCTGGCCGACAAGATGGGCCCATTGCCGGCGCTGAAGCTGCTGTTTGCCGGTCTGGCGCTGGTGCTGCTGGCCCTCACCTTCACCGCCCCCCATCCGGTGCTGGCGGTGCTCACCGTGCTGGTGTGGGGCGCCTTTGCCTTCGGCAACGTGCCGGGTCTGCAAGTACTGGTGGTGAAGCAGGCCGAACTGCACACCCCCAAGGCAGTGGATGTGGCATCGGGCCTCAATATCGCCGCCTTCAACGTCGGCATTGCGCTCGGTTCCGTCGTCGGTGGCCTGGTGGTGGAACACCTCGGCCTGATGCACACCCCCTGGATCGGCGCCCTTATCGTGCTGCTTGCCTACGGGCTGACACATGTCAGCGAGCGCCGCGAAGCCGTCCGGCTCGCCGCCTGTCAGGCATAAGCTGCGCCAGCAGGCGTCACGCAAGAGCGTGGCGCCTGCTGCAATCGGCGCGGCAGGCTTCTATGCTGTGACACAGCGTCAACCCGGCAACCATTTCAGCAACTGTTTCAGCAACCAAGCCTGTCACCCTCGCATCATTTTCCACGGAGTCTGTTATGAAGGTGCTTATCGTCTATGCCCATCCCGAACCCAAAAGTTTCAACGGTGCCCTCTTCTGCCACGCCATCAGGGCGCTGGAGCAGGCGGGCCACACAGTGATGACCAGCGATCTCTATGCCATGGGCTTTGATCCCGTCTCGGATCGGCGCAACTTCACCGCCGCCAGCGATCCCGATTTTCTCAAGCTGCAACTCGAAGAGCTGGCTGCCACCGAGCAGGACAGCTTATGCAGCTGCGCCCGCTTGGCGCCGCCGATGGCCATCCAGTTCTCCGGCGCCAGCTCGAGAAAGTCGATGCCGGGGCGGACGGGGCCGGAGCAGAGCGCATCCAGATGCTCCTGACGCAGCCCGATCCCCCGACTGCGGGAGCTTATTGGCCGCATACCCCCTCCGTCATCTTGCTGCCCTTGCTGGAGCTGTCGCCATCAATCCCCTCACCCGCCACGCCACACTTGCCATCGCGAGCGCGCACCAGTCGACCCTGCGGATCACTGTCGAGGGCTTGCTTCTCGAAGCGCTTCTCGGTGCCGCACTTGCCCGCCGCACACTTGCCACCGTGTTGTTCGCTGGGGGCGGCCTTGACCGGCGCATCGCTCGGGGTGGCCGCCAGCGCCAGCCCCGGTGTCAGGGCAATCAGGCTGGTCATGGCGATGGAGAGGGTCAGTTTGCCGGTGGTTTTGTTGCTGCTTGAGTTACTCATGAGCGGACTCCTTGACGGATGAAACGGGGTAACTGGAGAGATCGCGGGCGGCCACGATCTGACCGTGGAACTGCTGTTTGACGATGGCCATCGCCTCTTTCTTGTGATTGAGGCCAACCCCCATCCAGTGGTTGAGCACCAGCAGCTTGGGGTTCACCTCGGCCGCAATCTTGGCCACCACAGATGGCTTGGCGTGAAGCGAGGCGGAGACCGAGTCGGCCCCTTCGTGGATGGCGAGCGGCATCACCAGAATGTCGGCCCCCTTGGCAAACGGCACAAAGGCCGGGTTGCTGCCGTTCTGATCCGCCGAGATAACGATGGTCCCCTCGGCGCTCTCGATGCGATAGGCCAGACAGGGCACGTCACCGTGAGGAATGCCGAGCGCGGTGATGGTCAGCCCATCCTGCTGATAGACGGTGTGAGGCTGCGGGCTCTGGTAGGGCACATCGTGCAAGGTGATTGGGAAGAGGCCATCGGTGCCATCCTTGAAGCCGCTCAGGTAGGCATAAGCGCCCTTGTCCTTGTTGAAGAGGGCATCGAAGTAGCCGCTCATGCTGGGGAAGGCCGAACCGGCCTCGGGCCCCGCCAGATCCAGCGGATCGCTGCGCTCGAAGAAATAGGCCCCCTTGAGCAGGGCGGGCAGGTCGGTCACATGGTCGGTGTGGAAGTGGGTGATGCCGATAAAATCGACCTCTTCGAGCTTGGCCCCGCCTGGCCGAAGCTCAGGTAGACGCCGCCACCGGCATCTATCAGGATGCGGGATTTCCCCTTCCACCAGATCACCTCGCTGGAGGAGGCGCGCAGATCATCGGAGATGGGGCCACCACTGCCGAGCACCTGCAGGGTGAAGGTTTTATCCAGTGGCGTCAGTTGTACCGGTTCGGCACAGGCCGGGGCGACGGTGAGCGCGCACCCGATGGCCAGCGCCACCGCTTTCAATCTCTGTTTCATCACAATTACCTGTCGGTTGGTTGTCGGTTGAAAGTGTGTCGTTTGTGTCGTTTAAAGAGGGGGAGAGAGGGGCCGATGGCGACGTGTGAACGCCAACCACCGGCCGTGGCGGGGCGCGAACCCCGCCGTCAGTTACCATCCCGTTCGTCCGCCTGCCAGCGCGCTTCCAGCCAGAGCAGGTTGCACAGGCCCAGCAGCAGGGCGAATCCGAGGCCCAAAATCCAGGTGAAGTACCACATAGCAGATCCCTTGAGGTCAGTAGAGTTGATGGCTGTCGCGCTTGATGCGGGCACGGTCGAGCTTGCCGCGCACCACCCGATAGACCCAGCCGGTGTAGCCCAGGTTGACCGGCATCAGCACCAGCACGAGGCCGAACATAATGGCCAGGGTCTTGTAGCTGGAGGTGCTGTCCCACAGGGTCAGGCTGCTGACTACATCAAGTGATGAAGGCAGCACAAAGGGGAACAGGGCGATGGCCACCGAGCAGAGCATGGCGGCGCAGGCGATGGCGCTGGCCAGCAGCGCAATCCGGCCCCGCTCCAGCCAGGAGGCAATCCCGCTCACCAGCGGCGCCAGCGTCCCGATGATCGGCACCAACCACAGCAGCGGATAGTCAAAATAGTTGCGCAGCCAGCCTCCGGCGTGGGGGATCACCCCCTTCATCAGCGGGCTGATGGCAGCATTCGGGTCAAAGGGTTGTGTGCCGACACCGGTCAGCTGAAACCCTTGCAGATCCACCAGATGCCAGCCGGCCAGCAGGTAGCAGAGGCTCACCAGCGGGGCCAGCAGGATGGCGATCCCCCGTGCGCGCAGCGCAGGGGTGCCGGTCACCTTGGCTTGCAGAAAACCGGCGCCGTGCAGCAGCAACAGGCTGATGGCAGTGGCCTGCACCGAGAGCAGCCAGCCCCACTGGAAGTCGAAGGCGCCGTAGTGCAGACGCAGCGCCGTGTCGATGCGAAACGGCAGCCCCTCCATCACCAGACCGATAGCCGCACCGAGGATGAGCGCCGGTATCAGGCCACCGGCCACCAGCGCCCGATCCCACCAGCGGCGCCACACCGGATCGGCCAGCTTGCTGCGATAGTCAAAACCGACCGGCCGCAGAAAGAGCCCGAGCAACAACACCACCATGGGGATGTAGAGCCCCGAGAACGCTGCGGCATAAACCAGCGGCCAGGCGGCGAACAGGGCGCCGGCACCGGCAATCAGCCACACCTGATTGCCCTCCCACACCGGCCCCACGCTGTTGATCACCAGACGGCGGTCGTCGTCATCTTTCGACACCACCGGCAGCAGCATGGCGATGCCGAGATCGAAGCCATCCATCACGATAAAACCGACCATCATGAAGAGCACCAGTGCCCACCAGATGAGTTTCAGGGTTGCGTAATCCATCAGGCGATCCTCGCAAGTTCGGGTTGTTCACCGCTGTAGCGGCCGGTATGGAGAATGGCGGGCCCTTTGCGGATCACATGGCGCAACAGGAACAGCTCCACCACCAGCAACAGGGTATAGATGGAACAAATAGCGATCAGGCTGAACCAGAGTTGGCCCGGCTGAAGCAAAGAGACCGAGGCCGAGACCGGCAGCACATCGCTGATGGTCCAGGGTTGACGGCCGAGCTCGGCCACCAGCCAGCCCGCCTCGATGGCAATCCAGGGCAGCGGAATACTCCAGAGCAGGGTCTTGAGCAGGCGTGGCGAGTCTTGCAGCCGGTTGCGGCAGAGCTGAACAAAGCTCACCACCATCAGCCCCAGCATGGTGACGCCAAGCCCCACCATCACCCGAAAGCCCCAGAACAGTGGCGCCACCGGCGGGATGGAGTCCTCCACCGCCTTGGCAATCTCCGCCTCCCCCGCCTTGGCGATATTGCTGGCATAGGGGGTGAGCAGCAGACCGTAGCCAAGATCCTTGCCGTGTTTGGCAAACAGCGCCCGGTTTTCGGCCGAGTCGTTGCCGGCGCGGATCTCTTCGAGTGCACCGGACGCCACCATGCCGCTGCGAATACGCGCCTCGTGCTGCACCTTGAGATCCTTGATGCCGGTCACCGCCTCATCGAGGGAGCGAGTGGCTATGATCCCCATCAGATACGGGATCTTGATGGCAGCGTGGGTGGTCTCCCCCTGCTGATCCGGAAAGCCGAACAGGGTGAATGACGCTGGCGCCGGCTCGGTATGCCACTCCGCCTCGATGGCGGCGAGCTTCACCTTCTGCACCTCGCCGGTGCGATAGCCCGACTCATCCCCGAGCACGATGACCGAGAGGATGGCGGCCAGCCCGAAGCCGGAGGCGATGGCAAAAGAGCGCAGGGCAAACTGCACCTCGGTCTTGCGCAGCAGATACCAGCTGCTCACCCCCATCACGAACATGGAGGCGGCCACATAGCCCGCCGCAACGGTGTGAACGAACTTCACCTGCGCCACCGGGTTGAGCAGCACGGCGGCGATATCCACCAGCTCCATCCGTTGGGTCAGCAGGTTGAACTCGGCCCCCACCGGGTTTTGCATCCAGCCGTTGCCGATCAGGATCCACAGTGCCGAGAGGTTGGAGCCGAGCGCCACCAGCATGGTCACCAGCAGGTGCTTGCCGCGGGAGAGCTTGTCCCAGCCGAAGAAGAAGAGCCCCACCAGGGTCGATTCGAGGAAGAAGGCCATCAGCCCCTCGATGGCCAGCGGGGTACCGAAGATGTCCCCCACGTAGTGGGAGTAATAGGCCCAGTTGGTGCCGAACTGAAACTCCATGGTGATCCCCGTGGTGACCCCCATGACGAAGTTGATGCCAAACAGTTTGCCCCAGAAGCGGGTGATGTCCTGATAGATCACCTTGCCGGTCATCACATAGGCCGACTCGGCGATCACCAGGATCCAGGACAGCCCCAAGGTGAGGGGGACAAACAGGAAGTGGAACAGGGCCGTGGCGCCAAATTGCAGGCGCGACAGGCTGACCACGTCATCCGGATTGATCATGCGTCACTCTCTTTTGTTGTATTTGCCTTGCACGTTTCATGCAGGACAAGTACATCACGGAGCATGACACCTATAACAGATGCAGTTATATTGAATTACACCTATAACAGTTGATCCAGGTCATGTCCCTTTACCAGCAGTTGGCCGACCGCCTGCAAAGCCAGATCGACGATGGCATCTGGCAACCGGGGGAGCGCATCCCCTCCATTCGCCAGAGCTGCAAGACCCACGGGCTCAGCCCCATGACGGTGTTGCAGGCCTATCAACTGCTCGAAAGTCAGGGGCGGATCCTCGCCCGCCCCCAGTCGGGTTACTACGTCAAAGCCGCCTCACCACAGCTCGTGCAGCACACGCCGAGCCAGACCCACTACAGCGGCTCGGTGGATATCAACGATCTGGTGTTCGAGGTGTTGCAGGCGAGCAAATCACGGGATCTGGTACCTCTTGGCATGTCGGTAGCAGACCCGACCCTGTTCCCCCATCCCCAGCTCGGGCGGGCCCTGGCCAGCTGCATGCGCAAGCTTGATCCCTTCAGCACGGTGGCCGACCTGCCCCCCGGCAACGAAGCGCTGCGCCGCGCCATCGCCCAGCGTTACGCCAGCGACGGGGTGGCGGTCAATCCGCAGGAGATCATCATCACCACCGGCGCCATGGAGGCACTCTCCCTAAGCCTGCAGGTGCTGACCGAGCCCGGTGACTGGGTGGTGGTGGAGTCCCCCACCTTCTATGGCGCCCTGCAGGCCATCGAGCGGCTGAAACTCAAGGCGGTGGAGATCCCGGTCATTCCGGGGGTGGGCATCGACCTCGACCTGCTGGCCGACGCACTCACCCGCATTCCGGTCAAGGCGTGCTGGCTGATGGGCAATGTGCAGCACCCGCTCGGCCACACCATGCCAGATAGTCACAAAGCGCAGCTGATGGCGCTGCTCAACAGCCATGGGGTGCCGCTGGTGGAGGATGACGTCTATGCGGAGGTCTATTTCGGCCGCGAGCGCCCCAAGCCGATCCGCCACTGGGATCAGCGTGGCGACAGCCTGCTCTGCAGCTCATTTTCTAAGTGTCTGGCGCCGGGCTTTCGGGTCGGCTGGGTGGTGGCGGGGCCCCATGCCGAGCGGGTGCAGCGGCTGCAGCTGATGTCCACCCTCTCCACCAATGTGCCGAGCCAGCTGGCGCTGGCCGAGATGCTGCGCCAGGGCGGGGTCGATGCCCACTTTCGCCGCCTGCGCCACACCCTGGCCCAGCGCCAGCAACAGATGCGGGCGGCCCTGCAACGGCTGTTGCCGGACGAGGTGCGGATCTCCTCCCCCGATGGCGGCTACTTCCTCTGGCTGGCGCTGCCTGCCCATTTCGACAGCCGTGCCCTGCACGCCAAGGCTCTGGGCAGCGGTTTTTCAGTAGCCCCCGGCGCGCTCTTTTCCAGTCAGGGACAACACAACCACTGCCTGCGCCTCAACAGCTCCCATCCCTGGAGCGAACAGCTGGAGCAGGCCCTCACCCGGCTGGCCGCACTGATTGCCGCACAACTCGTTGAAAAGTAACGAGACAAAGAGCCGCTGACGAAACGAACAAAGGCCCGCAACGGGCCTTTGTAGTTGGGGAGTGACGCGGCGTTACTCGCCATAACAAACAGCTCATCTGGCCATGATCTGCGACTGCACCTTGAACCCCAGCGACGCGTAGAGGGCTTTGGCGCGCTCGTTGAAGGCCATCACCTCCAGCCGGATTTGCTGAGCATCACGGGCCTTGGCCCACTCATCGCAATGGGCGATCAGCGCCTTGCCAATCCCGCGGGAGCGGTGCTGCTCATCCACCACCACCGAGCCGATCCGGCAGATAGGCAGCTTGCTGAGAAACGGCACGCTCTCATTGATATCGATCCGCGCCGTCAAAAAGCCCACCACCCTGCCATCCTGCTCGGCAACGCAGAACAGACGCCCTTCCACGCCGATGGCGCTCAGCAAAAATGCCCTCTCCTCTGGCGAAGGGGGGCTGAACACTTCGGGATAGTGCTGATGGTGGAGCTCTCCAATCTGCCGGTTCAGCTCGACAATGGCGTCGATATCCAGTGCGGTTGCCTTGCGTATCTCCAACGGTTGCTCCTTGCAAAAATGGTGATGGTTCTGCGCCATCTTAGGGGCTGTGCCCCGCAATCCAAATAGGCTCATCCGTATCTTTTGGCGGGCAGCAGAAACAACAACGCCCCTTGAGCGGGGCGTTATCGGCAATCCATGGCGATGAGGGCTATCAGGCGGGGGTGTTAAGCTGGGCCACCTGCCGCTCGATGCTCCCCTTGAGGTTGTCATCGAGTTTAAGGGCCCGCGCCAGTTCGTCGAGATAACCGCGCTCCATAAAGTGATCCACCTCGATGGCGAGCAGGGAGGCGAGATAGACCTCGGTGGCCAACTCCATATCGGTCACTTCCCGCGCCAGCGCGTGGGGATCGAGGGGGCGGGCCAGCTCGGCGTCAATCCAGCGGGCGACATCGCTCTGGCCCTGTTCGGTCAGGTACTCCTGAATTTTCTGGCGCTCGGCGCCGTCGATATGGCCATCGGCCCGGGCCGCGGCCACCATGGCGCGCACCAAGAGGGCCGCACGGGCATCCAGCGCATTGCCTTCCAGCCCACTGATGGGATGGGTGGGCTGGGCCGGTGCCGCCTGCTGGGCCTGCCAATCCTGATAGAGCTTGTAGGCCAGCCCGCCAAGGGCCGCCGCGCCGCCCACGGCAGCGGCCTTGCCACCATATTTGCGCACTTTTTTATTGCCCAGCAGCAGACCGAGCGCGCCGCCGGCCAGCGCTCCCTGCATCTGCCCCTTGCGCTTGTCTCCGCCTTCGTTGAGCCAGCCTTTGCCAGCCCCCAGCAACTGTTCCAACATCTGTTTCATGGTGTCACTCCTGCGGCTATGTTCTCGTCGATAGAGCAAGATAGTGACCCCGCCCCCCTGAATCGGGGATGAACCCTTGACCGGGCAGGCCGATGGGGCAAAGCTCAGGGAAACTCTTCAGGCAATAAGGATGTGACTGTGCCCAATCGCGAACTGACCCTGCAATTTCTGGCCGAACCTTCCGACGTCAACTTCGGCGGCAAGGTGCATGGCGGCATGGTGATGAAGTGGATCGATCAGGCGGGCTATGCCTGCGCCGCGGGCTGGTGCGGCGGCTATGCGGTGACCGTCTATGTGGGGGGGATCCGCTTTTTGCGCCCCATCCAGATTGGCCAGCTGGTGGAGGTGCACGCTCAGGTGATCCACACCGGCACCACCAGCATGCATCTGGCGGTGGATGTCTACAGCCGCCACCCCACCGAGGCCGAGCGCCACAAGACCACCCACTGCATCATCATCTTTGTGGCGATGGATGAGCAGGGCAAACCGACCCCGGTGCCTCAGTGGCAGCCGGTGAGCGAGAGCGATCTGCAGTTGCAGCAGTACGCCAAAAAGCTGATTGCCCTGCGCGAGGAGATCGACAAGGAGATGCGCCAGCACCTCTGACCTTAGTGCCTCACAGCCCGACAGAGCGGGCGCTTTCGGCCAACGGCGGCGCCCCTGTATAATCCCCCCTCTTCCCGCAACCGGAACCCTGCCCATGTCACTGGAAACTGCCCCGCCCGAGGTGAAACTCGCGGTGGATCTGATTGAACTGCTGGAAACCAACCAGCTGGCCCCCGAGCTGGTGCTAGCGGCGCTGGCCATCGTAAAAAATGACTACGAGCGCAAGCTGGCGGAGGGGAAGGATCACTGATCCCTCCCCGCACTTTTTCCGCCTTATCTTTACGACTTCAGTTGTTCCCCACAGAAGTTTCCCCACAAAGCCACTCACTGCGGCCCCATCACCTCGTCACAGAGGGCGATCAGGGCCGCGCTCAAGCGGCTAAGCGGCTCGCTCCCGCTTCCCCCGGCATGGAGCGCCAGCTCCACCGGCGCCACCTTGGGCCACTGGGTCAGGGCCAGCTGATCGGCGGGCATCAACCGTTTGGGCAGCAAGCTCACCCCGATCCCCGCGCTCACCGCCCCCTGCAAACTGGCAAGGCTGGCGCTGACATAGGCGATACGCCAACGCCGACCCAGACCATCAAGCGCCTCGGTCATCTGCTGGCGATAGAGCCCTTCGCTCGGGAACACCACCAGCGGCAGCGGATCCCGTTCCCGTGCGGGCCAGTCGCGACTGTCGACCCATACCAGCGGCTCGCGCCAACTGGCAAGGGGCGAACCCTGCCCCCGCGTCTGTTTGACCAGCGCCAGATCCAGCTCTCCCGCCTCGAAGCGCTGCCAGATCTCGTGGCTCAGGCCGCTTTGCACCTCCAGCCGCACCTCGGGGTAGTCGCGGGCAAAGGCGGCCAGTACCGGGGTAATGGCGCCTGCGGCAAAATCCTCTGGCACCCCGAGGCTAAGCGCCACGCTCCCTTCCGTCACTTGTTCTTCGGCCTGCGCCAGCAGCGCCAGAATGCGGCGGGCCAGACCCAGCAATTTTTCTCCCTCCGCCGTCGCCACCACCTGACGACCGGAGCGATCCAGCAGTGGACAGCCAAGCTGCTGCTCAAGGCGGCGGATCTGCTGGCTGATGGTGGATTGGGTCAGATGGACCCGTTCACCGGCGCGGGTAAAGCTGCCTGTGTCGATAATGGCGACAAAACTGCGCAGTAACAGGGGATCCAGCATGGGCACTCCATTTACAAAACTACTTAAGCCCATTCTATCATTTAATTTCCAAATGACTTTCGCCCCCGCTAGGCTGGCGCTTTTGCCTCCTTTGACGGTGATCTGCCATGTTCAGCCCCGATGACTCCGTGTCCCGAATGCCCCCTGTCTCTCCCAGAACCGGAAACTGCACCCGATGAATCAACGAAATGCGGATCAACCCACAGGCCAGACCGCCCTGCTGGTGCTGGTGATCCTGACTGGCCTTAACCTGCGCCCCTTTCTTACCGCCATCGGCCCGTTGAGCGGCGAGATTGGCCGCGCCCTGTCGCTCGGGATGGATACCCTGGCCTGGCTCACCCTGCTGCCGCTGTGGCTCATCGGGGTCGGCGTGCTACTCACCCCGCGCCTGCGCAGCCTTGCCAGTGCCACCACCCTGCTGGGGCTGGCCCTGCTGCTGCTCGCGGCGGGCAGTGCCCTGCGTTTTGATGCCCAGAGCGGCGCCTTGCTGATCGCCTGCGCGGCGCTTTGTGGATTGGGGTCGGCACTGGTGCAGGGGGTACTGCCCGCCCTTATCAAGCAGGCCTTCGCCCACAAGGTACCGCTGGTGATGGGGATCTTCTCCGCCTGCATGATGGGGGGAGGGGCGCTGGGGGCCAGCCTCACCCCAAGGCTGGCAGTGAGCCTCGACTGGTCGCAAGCGCTGGCGCTCTGGAGCCTGCCGGTGCTGCTGGCCCTCGTCTGGCTAGGGTGGAAAGTGCGTCTGCCAAGCACCGCCGCGGTCGCCATTCCCCACGGCGAACAGAAGCTGATCACCTTGCCCCGCAGCTGGTTGCTGATCGTCTGCTTTGGCATCATCAACAGCGGCTACGGCATCGTAGTGGCCTGGCTGGCCCCCGCCTATATGGCGCAAGGGTGGAGCCCCGCGCAGGCGGGCGAGCTGGTCGCCTGGCTGGCACTGGCCCAGACCGCCAGCGGCCTCGTTCTGCCGCTGCTGGCGGCGCGCAGTCTGGATCGGCGACCCTGGATGGGCCTTGCCATCGCCATGCAGCAGGCGGGATTTGGCGGTCTCTGGCTGGCGCCAGCCAGCGCCCCCATTCTCTGGTGCATGCTGTGCGGCGCCGGTCTTGGCGGCAGTTTTTCGCTGATCATGGTGATTGCGCTCGATCACCTGCCCGACCCGCGCCGCGCCGGTACCCTGAGCGCCCTGATGCAGGGCTTCGGCTTTATGCTGGCCGCCACAGGCCCCTGGGTGGCGGCGCGGCTCTATCACTATGTGGGCGACTTCGCAGCCGCCTGGCAGTGGCAACTGGGGGGCTTGCTGCTGATGAGCCTGCTGGTGCTGCGCCTCGACCCGCGCCACTACCCCCGCGTCATGGGGTTACCGACCGCCAGCGAGCCGTCCCTTTCGGCACCTCTCCCGGCCAGCTCTGCGGCCCAAAGTAACACACCGGCCTGAGGCCGGTGTGTTGGGGATAACCGTATTGAGGATGACGAGCGAGGCTGACGCCGCTCAGAGGGGCAACTCAGCGCCCCTTCTTCTGCCGTCCGGTGTTAGCGGTGCGCGGCTTGCCAGCGGCCGGTTTGCCACCCTTGGGTGCCCCTTTGCCAGCACCGCCCTTGTTGGCGGCACCTTTGCCCGCGCCCCCCTTGCCCACCGGCAGCTTCTTCTCGAAAGCTTCCGGGCCCGGCACATTGGGGCGCCCGCCAATCTCGTGATCGTCATCGCGGCGCGGCTTCTTGCCTTGGGCCGGTTTGGCGCTTTGCGCCGCAGGAGCCTTGGCAGCCTTGGGTTTGTCGCCTTTGGCCGGTTTCACCTCGGAGGAGGAGTCCTCAATCAGCTTGAACAGATCGATCAGCTCGTCGTCGGTCAGATCGCGCCACTCGCCTACCGGCAGCCCCTTGAGGCTGACGTTCATGATGCGAATGCGCTCCAGCTTGGTCACTTCAAAACCGAAGTACTCGCACATGCGGCGGATCTGGCGGTTAAGCCCCTGCACTAGCGTGATGCGAAAGACGAACGGAGCCTCTTTCTTCACCTTGCACTTCTTGGTCACAGTACCGAGGATCGGCACCCCGGCCGCCATGCCGCGCACAAACTCGTCGGTCACCGGCTTGTCGACGGTCACCAGATACTCTTTCTCGTGATCGTTGCCCGCCCGCAGGATCTTGTTGACCAGATCGCCGTGGTTGGTGAGGAAAATCAGCCCCTGCGAATCCTTGTCGAGACGCCCGATGGGGAAGACCCGGGTGCTGTGGTTGACGAAATCGACGATGTTGTCCTTCTCGCCCGCCTCTGTGGTACTGACGATACCCACCGGCTTGTTGAGGGCGATCAGCACCAGACTGTCCGCCTCGCGCGGCTCGATCACCTGACCGTTCACCTTGACCAGATCGCCAACCTGCACCTGATCGCCGATCCCGGCCCGCTTGCCGTTGATAAAGACGTGGCCCTGCTCGATAAAGCGGTCGGCCTCGCGGCGCGAGCAGATACCGCTCTCGCTGATGTATTTGTTCAGGCGCATGGATTCGTTAGCCAGCATGGGTCACCTGCCACAGGGTCTGGGCCACGCCCGGTTGTGCCATCGGCTGTGCCGGGGAGGCTGTCTGCTGCATCAGCCAATTCACTACGTCAAAGTTCTGCATACCATTCCATCTTCAAAAAAGGCCAATGCCAGCTTATCCATCAAAAAACGCCGCTACAGTAGCATAATTGCCCTCTTTCAGGGGCAGATAGTTGCAAGTTCGCAGCACCCAAGCGGGCATCCGCGGATAAGTTCACGCCGCCAGATGGCCCGCGATGCAGCCTTCGAACGGCCAGCCTGATGCCAACGGCAGGGTCAGGCGCTCACAGCCAGCGCGGACGAACGCCATCAACTATACATATCACCTTGTTTCCATTAGGCTTTAAGCCGGTTGGCTGCGCCAAACTTGCCCGCCCAGAGGCGGATCCCCCCCTATCGCCAAGGATTGCACCATGCTGGCTCACACTCGCCGCCTTGTTCGCCGTGCTCTGCTGACCCTGTTGCTGCTGTTGCTGACCGCATGGGCGGTGATCGCCTACTTCGCCTGGCAGGCAGCGCCGCTGCAGCTGTGGCACACAGTGGTGCCCCCCGAACTCAGCGCCGATGAGCTCGACAGCAGCGATTGGCACGCCTATCTGGCCCGCGAAGCAGAGCTGTTCGAACTGGTGGCCACCGAGGTAGTCGCCAAGACGCCGCCCGAGCAGCAACTGGCCAGCAATCGCTACCATCAGGACGCCCCCATCAATCCCGCCCGCTTTCAGCAGAACTGGAACCGCTCCTACCTGCTGCGCCCCGAGGGTGACGTCAAAGGGGTGGCGGTGCTGCTGCACGGCCTGACCGACTCCCCCTACAGCCTGCGCCATCTGGCCAGACGCTATCAGCAGCAGGGCTTTATCGCGCTGGGGCTGCGGATCCCCGGCCACGGCACCGTGCCAGCCGGACTGGTGGATGTGGATTGGGAGACCTGGCTGGCCGCTACCCGACTTGCGGTGCGGGAGGCCAGATTGCTGGTACCGGGCAAGCGGCCGCTGCATCTGGTGGGCTTTTCCAACGGCGGCGCGCTGGCGGTGAAATATGCGCTCGATGCGCTGGCCGACCCGAGCGGCACGCTGGCAAAACCGGATCGGCTTGTCCTGATCTCCCCGATGATCGGGGTGACCCGCTTTGCCCGCTTCGCCGGGCTCAAGGCCGTGCCTGCCCTGCTGCCCGCCTTTGCCAACGCAGCCTGGCTCGACACCATGCCGGAGTTCAACCCGTTCAAATACAACTCGTTTCCGGTCAACGGGGCACGCCAGTCCTATCGCCTGACCCACGCCATCCAGCAGCAGGTGCGCCAGCTGGCCGCCAGTGGCGAGCTGGCGGCGTTTCCCCCCGCCCTCACCTTCCAGTCGGTGATGGACTACACCGTCAGCACCCGCTCCATCATTGCCGATCTCTACCACTACCTGCCGGCCAACGGCAGCGAACTGGTGCTGTTTGATATCAACCGCAGCACCCTGTTTGGCCCGCTGATGAGCTCGGCATCCGAGCTGGCGCTGCACCGCTTGCTGCCCAACGCCCCCGGGCACTATCGCCTCACCGTGGTGGGCAATGTCGACCCCGCCTCCCCCGCAACCCAGGCCAAAACGCTGGCCAGCGCAGATCAGCCTGAGCAGCTCCGCCCGCTGGGTATCGATTATCCCAAGGAGATCTACTCCCTCTCCCATGTGGCGCTCCCCTTCCCGATGGACGATCCCCTCTATGGCATGGCGGCGCGCCCGGAGCAGCGGGAGCAATATGGCATCAATCTCGGCGGTCTGGCCCTGCGTGGCGAGCGCGGCGTGCTGATCGTCAACCCCGGCGCCCTCACTCGCACCTCCTCCAACCCCTTCTACCCCTATCTGCAGCAGCGGGTGATGGAGAGCCTCACCGCCCCTCCTGTCGCTCGTCCTGCCGCCGTAATCCCTGCCAACAGCGGTCAACTTGATGCGGCCTATCAGGCAGAAGTGGAGCAGTTTTTACAGGAGAGCGACGAGAGCAGCTCGCCTTTCTAGGGCGTTTCTGGAGTATCGGCAAAGAGGCACTGGCGCTGGGTCGATGGCGATACAAGAAAGGGGCCGTCAATTGACGGCCCCTTTCTATTGATGATAGCGATGGAACTGATGGCTTGGTGGACTCAGGGATAGATGCTCACTTCTATCAGATTCTGATCCGGGTCGAGGAAGTAGAGTGATTCTGATAGGTGTTGCACCGTCAGGCGCCGCGCCAACCCTGTCAGGGATAGATGCTCACTTCTATCAGGTTCTGGTCAGGGTCGAGGAAGTAGATGGATTCTATCGGCCCACAGGCACCGCTTTTGGTCACAGGCCCCTCGACAATCTCCACCCCGTGGCAGGCAAGCTGGGCCATCACCTGCTCCAGCGGCCAGCGGGTGATAAGGCAGACATCTCCCGACCCCACCTGCGCCCGATTGCGCGGCTCCTGCCCCAGCAGTTGCAGATTGATCTTCTGGTTGCCAAACCCTACCGCCCGGCGCCCCGCACCGAAGGTGATGGCCTCCATATTGAGCACCGAACTGTAAAATTCCACGGCCCGTTCGATATCACTGACCGTCAATACCAGATGGTCGATATGGCTGATCATGGTTACCTCCTGGTGGTGATCTGGCTGATGTGACCGGCATATGCCCGCAAGCATCCGACTGTCGTCGCCACAGCGGGCAACCCCATCTTACCCGGCAAGGGAGAGCCCATGTGTGCCGTGGCGCGCAAAGCGAGCGCAAATGATCTGGTCAGATAAATTCGCGTTACTGCACCGCAGCGCACGCTTTGTCACGCTGGGCCTGCAGGGTCTCATCTTCGCTATCCATCGCCGCCAGAATCGCCTGATTGCAAGCCCGCTCTGCCAGCTTGGCAGGACTCTGCTTGGCATCCCAAATCTCTGCAATCATCGGCCGATAACTGACGGCCGCCGAGCAGTACATGGTGCGAAATTTGGGCAGTTGCCAACTGCTGTCATCCTGTCGGGTCAAGTCATCACACAGCTTGTGAAACAGGGCGGACGCCTTGACCGAGCACTGACTAAAACGCCGCACATCTTGCTCATAAGGACGGCAAACGCTCGGCTGCTGGATCTGCCACAGCTGAAAAGAGAACGGGACCGACTCCCCCTCATACTGCACCACCAGCGTCTTGGCCTCAGTGCCATAGATATCCGCAACCTGCTGCTGTACCAGATTGAGATAAGCCGAAAAAAGATAGGAAACCGGATCCATCACCACCTCCCTGTGGTTGTCACTGTCGGGCTGTATCACGAAAACCGGAGCGATTTTCAAACGAGTAACAGACGACAACAGCTTACTGATTTGGTTGGAAAAAATGATACTCTTCTCGCCACCCTCATGTACAACGTTCAAGGCTAAAGTGCGATGCAACAATGCGGTATTTATGAACAGCTCATTACTCAACTGCTGACATCTCGACTCGACCGCGAGCACTTTTACGTGGGGGAACGCCAACTTGAGCCTGCCGAAGCGGCAGTTTGGTTATCCAGATTTCTGAGCCGGGTTTTGGAATATGCGGTTGGTTCGGTAACTGGAGAGGATCAGCTGCAACGGCAGATTGAGCTGGCTAACCAGTTATTGCTTTGGCTAAAGGATCGCACACAAGACCCAGACTTTATTAGCGAGAACCTCATCGATAGTCAGGGAAAAATTCTGACAGCGCTCTACCAGTTGGATAACCCCATTTCCGCCAATTTAAAGCAATATGCCGAGGATATTTTCCCTCTGACAGGTCTCACTCAGAGCGAACTGTTTTGTGGCAGCAATGCGGGTTTGTCGATGGAGTCGGAGATTAAACGGGAGATATTATCGGCAGATAGCATCTGCTGGCTGGTCTCATTTATCAAATGGGCAGGTATCCGGATTTTCCGTCATGAGCTGGAAGAGTTCACTCGCCGCGGCCACCAATTAAAAGTAATTACTACCTCTTATATGGGAGCGACCGATGCCAAGGCAGTTGAATTTTTAGCCAGCCTCCCAAATACCGAAGTCAAACTCAGCTATAACACCCAGCGCGAGCGGTTGCATGCCAAGAGCTATCTCTTTTGCCGAAATACCGGCTTTCATACCGGCTATATAGGTTCCTCCAATCTCTCTCACTCAGCCCTCACCAGCGGCTTGGAGTGGAACCTAAAAATCACCTCGCAAGAGATCCCTCATATTATCGAGAAATCCCTGAGTACCTTTGAAACCTATTGGGAATCCGATGATTTTGAGCTGTTTGATGGCAAGCTCGAAAGCCGTACAAAATTGCAGCATGCACTGCAAGAGGCCCGTGGGGATGGGGACAAAAATAGTCCTGCCTATTTCTTTGATATCACGCCGTTTCCCCATCAACTGGAAATCCTTGAACAATTGGCGATGGAGCGCGCTTTACACCAGCGCTTCCGTAACTTGGTGGTTGCGGCCACCGGTACAGGGAAAACCCTGATCTCCGCTTTTGATTTTGCGCGTTTTCTGAAAACCAAACCCGACGCCAAGTTCCTGTTTGTCGCCCACAAAGAGGAGATCTTGCGCCAAGCATTGGCCTCATACCGCGGAGTGCTTAAACAATCCAATTTTGGCGAACTCTTGGTCGGCGGCGCCGTGCCGACCCACTACCGTCAGCTATTTGCCTCGGTGCAATCCTTGAATAACCAGCTGGCTAATTTACGTCTTAGCCCAGATTATTTCGATTACATCGTCATTGATGAGGTTCACCATATTGCGGCGGCCAGTTATCGCGGTCTGCTCGCCGCCTTTGAACCTCACATTCTGTTGGGATTAACCGCAACGCCAGAGCGCCATGATGGCGGTGATATTCTTGCCGACTTTTGTGGTGTCATCGCAGCAGAGATCCGCTTGCCCGAGGCCATCAATCGTCGCCATCTCTGTCCGTTCCAATATTTTGGTATCGATGATGATACTGACTTGCGCCAAGTGGCTTGGAAAAATGGCCGTTATGACATCACTGAACTCACCAATATCTATACCCACAATCAGCAGCGGGTACAGAAAATAGTCCAGAGCCTCAATGAGATCGTCACCGATATTACCAAGATCAAAGCGCTGGCATTTTGTGTGAGCCGTGAACATGCCGACTTTATGTGCAAGGCCTTTTTATTGAAGGGCATCAAGGCTGACATCCTCACCAGCGATAATCGAGACGAGCGGCATAGTAAACAACAAGATTTGCGCACTGGGGTTATCAATATTCTCTGCGTGGTGGACATCTTCAACGAAGGGGTCGATATCCCGGAAGTCGATACCTTGCTGTTTTTACGACCAACGGAAAGCCTCACTATCTTCTTGCAGCAATTAGGGCGCGGCCTGCGGCTGGCGAGTGATAAAGAGTGCTGCACCGTGTTGGACTTTGTTGGCAATGCCCGTGCTGAGTATGACTTTGCCCAGAAATTCCGGGCACTGGTGGGTAAAACTAATAAAGCAATCAGCCACGAGATCAAACAGGGCTTCCCTCACGCCCCCTTGGGCTGCCGCATCGAACTCTCAAAACAGACCCAAGAGTTAATTCTGAGCAATATCAAGAAGGCGACTCTCAATACCTCGCGCCTTATGGGCCTGATCCGCCGTTTCTCACAGGATTGCGATTTACCTCTGACACTAGCGAACTTTTTGAAGTTCTACCCTCACATCAGCCTTGAGGAGATCTACAAGCGCGGCAATTGGAGCACCTTGGTCAAACAGGCCCGCAACCATACCATTTCTGAAATGAGCGATGAGAAGTTGTCGACTCTCTACACCCGGGCCATCAAAACCCGGCTATTGGGCTGCGATGCGCTCCATTACTTGAACTTCTTACAAACCTTGGTGGAAAGCGCCTTTACCTTAACGGCCGAGCACGATGCACGCATGGCCTTGATGTGCCACTACGACTTCTGGCAACAGAGCGGCCCCAACGCAGGCTTTAGCTCCTTGGCGCACAGCCTGAAACAACTCAATCAACCAGAGTTAAGGGCCGAGCTGGCAGATCTGTTACCCATGCTGATCAACCGGGTGCAGCACGAACAAAGCACCATGCCAAACCTTCCCGGTAATCCGCTGCAACTGCATGCTCGCTATGCCAGAGAGCAAGTGCTGGTTGGCTTTGGCGCGACCACCTTCGCGCAGCAACCCACGGCTCGCGAAGGGGTCTATGTCATCGCAGAGCAAAATATCGAGTTGCTGTTCGTTACCTTGAACAAAACGGAACAGCACTTCTCCCCCACTACCCGTTATCACGACTACGCCATCAACGAGTCGCTGTTTCATTGGCAGAGCCAAAACAGCGCTCGCCCAGAGCGGGGTAAGGGGCTGAGTTACATTAACCACAGAGCAGAAGGTAAGCGCTTGTTTTTGTTCGTCCGCGAGCAGAGCAAAGATGAATTTGGCCGTACCCTTGGCTTTGTGAACTTTGGTGAGGTGGAGTACGTATCCCACACTGGAAGCCAACCGATGAACATAAAATGGCGTCTCACTACTCCGATGCCGCCATTTATGTGGAAAGAAGCCGCCAAATTGGCTGTTGGTTAGTAAGGCTTCTCACCCGGTGGGGATATGGCGCAAAACCCACCGAATTCTCGCCCAAAACCCCGGCTAAATTATCCAGTTGCATAATAACCATGCGGCCTTGCGGTTGTTTAACTGGCCCTAACGTCAGATAATACCGCCCGCCTTCAAACCCCGATAACCCGACTTTCAGTGACGGTAATTGATGACTGAGTACCTGCTTTTATTGATCGGCACCGTGCTGGTTAACAACTTCGTGCTGGTGAAATTCCTCGGCCTCTGCCCCTTTATGGGGGTCTCCGGCAAGCTGGAAACCGCCATCGGCATGGGGCTGGCGACCACCTTCGTGATGACCCTCGCCAGTGCCAGCTCCTATCTGGTGGAGCACTATATCCTGCTGCCGCTGGATATCGCCTATCTGCGCACCCTCGCCTTTATTCTGGTGATCGCCGTGGTGGTGCAGTTTACCGAGATGGTGGTGCGCAAGAGCAGCCCGACCCTCTATCGCCTGCTGGGGATCTTCCTGCCCCTCATCACCACCAACTGCGCGGTGCTCGGGGTGGCGCTGCTCAGCATCAATGAGCGACACGACTTTATCCAGAGCGTGATCTACGGCTTTGGCGCCGCCACCGGCTTCTCGCTGGTGTTGATCCTGTTTGCCGCCATGCGCGAGCGTCTGGTCGCCGCCGATGTGCCCGCGCCTTTTCGCGGGGTATCGATTGCCATGATCACCGCCGGTCTGATGTCGCTGGCCTTTATGGGCTTTACCGGCCTTATCAAGATATAACCATGATCCATATTCTCTTTGCCATTCTGGTGCTCACCCTGCTGGCGCTGGCGTTCGGGATTATCCTGGGCTTTGCCGCCGTCAAGTTTCATGTGGAAGCAGACCCCATCGTCGATCAGCTCGATGCCCTGCTGCCCCAGACCCAGTGTGGCCAGTGCGGCTATCCCGGCTGCAAACCCTACGCCGAGGCGCTCGCCAACGGCGATCAGATCAACAAATGCGTACCCGGTGGCGAGGCCACCATGCGCAAGATTGCCGATCTGATGGGGGTCGAGCCCCAGCCGCTGGGGGGCAGTGACGAGGCCGCCGTGCCGGTCAAAAAGGTCGCCTTTATCCACGAAGATCAGTGCATCGGCTGCACCAAGTGCATTCAGGCCTGCCCGGTGGATGCCATCGTCGGCGCCACCAAGGCGATGCATACCGTGATTGCCAACGAGTGCACCGGTTGCGATCTCTGTGTCGATCCCTGCCCGACCGACTGCATCGAGATGATCCCGGTGCCCACCACGGTCGATAACTGGAAGTGGGATCTCAATAACGTGCATGTTCCGGGCAAGATTCCGGTCAAGATAGTGGAATAAACAGCGGAGCAACCATGCATTCCTTACTCGAACGTATCAAAGCCGGCACGCTCTGGGACTTTCACGGTGGCATTCACCCCGCCGACAACAAGCTGCAATCAAGCCAGAGCCCGGTGGTAGACGCCGGTCTGCCGCCACGCCTCATCATTCCGCTGCGCCAGCACGCAGGCCCCGCCGGCGATCTGCTGGTGCAGGTGGGCGACAAGGTCAAGAAGGGTCAGCCGCTGACCCGTTATGCCAAGGGGCGGGTCGTCCCTGTCCATGCCTCCACCTCGGGCACCATCACCGAGATTGGCAACCACACGGTTGCCCACCCCTCCGGGCTCGGCGATCTCTGTGTCATTCTCACCCCGGATGGGGAGGATGAGTGGGGCGAGCGCAACGGCAAAGCCGATTACTGGAATCTGGAGCGGGGTGAGCTGCTCGAGCGCATCCAGCAGGCGGGGGTAGCGGGCCTTGGCGGCGCCGTGTTCCCGACCCACAGCAAGCTCGACGGCCGCGGCCAGCTCACCGAGATCCTGATCGTCAACGGGCTGGAGTGCGAACCCTATATCACCACCGACGATCGGTTGATGCAGCAGTATGCCGACGAGATCATGGATGGCATCCGGGTGCTCAAGCACCTGCTCAAACCCAAGCTGACCCTGATCGGGGTGGAAGACAACAAGCCCGAGGCGATCGAGCAACTGACCCGTCACGCCACCGATGAAGATGTGCTGGTCAAGACGGTGCCGACCAAGTACCCCTCGGGCGGTGCCAAGCAGACCATCGAGCTGCTGACAGGCCGTCAGGTCCCCAAGGGGGGCCGCGCGGTCGATATCGGCATCATGGTGCTCAACGTCGCCACCGTGTTTGCCATCAAGCGCGCCATTATCGACGGCGAGCCGCTGATCGAGCGGATCGTCACCCTTACCGGCGACAGCTTCAAGAAGCCCGGCAACGCCTGGGTGCGCCTCGGTACGCCGGTACGCTGGCTGTTGCAGCGTTTCGAGCTGCAACCGGAAGCGGAGCAGCGGGTGATCATGGGGGGCCCCATGATGGGCTTTACCCTGCCTCACGCCATGGTGCCTGTGGTCAAGGCCACCAACTGCCTGCTGGCGCCGACGCAGGCCGAACTGCCCGCCCCCGGCCCGGAGCAACCCTGCATCCGTTGCAGCGCCTGCGCCGATGCCTGCCCGGCCACCCTGCTGCCGCAAGAGCTCTACTGGTACAGCCGGGCCAAGGAGTATGACAAGGCCGAGAAGCTCAACCTGATGGACTGCATCGAGTGCGGCGCCTGCGCTTGGGTCTGCCCGAGCGAGATCCCGCTGGTGCAGTACTACAAGATCGCCAAAGACGACATTCGCGAAGCCCGTGCCGAGGCCGAAAAAGCCGAACGCGCCAAGCAGCGCTTTGAGGCCAAGCAGGCCCGTTTCGAGCGAGAGAAAGCGGCCCGCGAAGCGCGCCATGCCGAAGCTGCAGCCCAGCGCCGTCAGACAATGACGGCCGCAGGCGCGGAAGATCCGGTGGCAGCGGCTCTCGCCCGCATCAAGGCCAAGCAGGATGCCCCCATCACAGCCATTACCGCTACCGCCGAGGGCTTGCCTGACAACAGCGCGGTGATTGCCGCCCGCGAAGCCCGCAAACGGGAAGCGGAGGCGCGCCGCGCAGCCAAACTGGCGGAGAGCGCAAACAGCGACACTGCCGCTGCGGCGCAACCCGCCGAGGCGGTTGACCCCGCCAGCGATCCCAAGAAAGCAGCCATCGCCGCCGCACTGGCCCGCGCCAAGGCCAAGAAGGCAGCTCAGGCTGGCGATAGCGCCGAGCCTGTGGCTGCCGAAGCCGTTGCTGCGCCTGCGGTAGATGCTGATCAGCAAAAAGCAGAAGTTGATCCGAAAAAAGCGGCGATTGCCGCCGCCATTGCCCGGGCCAAAGCCAAAAAGGCCGAGGCGAATGGTGAACCGGTAAGCGCAGCCAACAGCGCGGCAGCCGAGGTCAACACGCAAAATGACGCCCCTGTCGATCCCAAGAAAGCTGCAATTGCTGCCGCCATCGCTCGTGCCAAGGCCAAGAAGCTGGCCCAGCAGAGTGACAGCGCTGAAGGCGATCTGACTGCAAATGCTGACACCAGCGAATCCGCTGCAACCCAAAGCGATGCGCCATCTGCGGCCAGCGAAGCGATTGATCCCAAGAAAGCCGCTATCGCTGCTGCCATTGCCCGTGCCAAGGCCAAAAAGCTGGCCCAGCAGGGCGAGAGTGCCGGTGCTGAGGATGCGCAGAGTGAGCCAGCTGCCAGCGCGGAGACCCGCGACATGACGGTAGCCAAGAGCGAAGTAACCACCAGCCACAGCGATACGGCAGCAAGCGAAGCGGTCGATCCCAAGAAAGCCGCTATCGCCGCAGCCATCGCCCGAGCCAAGGCCAAAAAACTGGCCCAGCAGGGCGCAAGTACCAGTGCTGAGGTAGAAAATGCCGGTGCTGAGGGTGAGCGCGCACCGGCCGAGCCGATGCAAAGCGATGCAACCAGCAGTGAGCAACCACTTGCCGTCACTGCCGCGCCTGAAGCGAGCGCTCCAGCGGTTGACGCCCCGGTTGATCCGAAAAAAGCGGCCATTGCAGCCGCGGTGGCCCGCGCCAAGGCGAAGAAGCTGGCGGCCGAGGCAGCCAGAGCTGCCGAAACCGCCGCGGAAGATGCCCCGTCAGCCGACCGAACAACCACAAGGTAATCGACAGACTCATGTTCAATATTGCGACTGCGCCGTTTGCCCATAACCGCAAACAGACCCGAATCCTGATGCTGCTGGTGATCCTGGCCTGCGTGCCGGGCTTGCTGGCTCAGACCTGGTTCTTCGGCTGGGGCTCCTTTATCCAGATCCTGCTGGCGTTGGTGACAGCGCTGCTGTGCGAGGCGCTGGTGCTCAAGCTCCGTGGCCGAACCATCAAGCCTGCCCTGATGGATGGCAGTGCGGCGCTCACCGCCGTGCTGATCGGCCTCTCCCTGCCGCCGCTGCTGCCGTGGTGGATGCTGGTGGTGGGCACGGCCTTTGCCATTATCGTCGCCAAACACCTTTACGGCGGACTGGGCCAGAACCTGTTCAACCCGGCCATGGTCGCCTATGTGCTGCTGCTGGTCTCCTTCCCGGTGCAGATGACCAGCTGGCTGCCGCCGGAGAGCGTGCGCGCCTACAGCCTCGGCTTTGGTGATGCGGCGTCGGTGATCTTCACCGGCTTTAGCCTCGACGGCTACAGCATGGCCCAGCTCAAGCAGGGGGTGGATGGTCTCACCATGGCGACTCCCCTCGATACCCTGAAAACCGGCCTGACTCAGGGGCTCACCACCGGCGAGATCCTGAGCGGCCCGCTGTTCGAGGGTTGGGGCGGCATCGGCTGGAGCTGGGTCAACCTCGGCTATCTGCTGGGCGGCCTGTTCCTGCTGCTGCAAAAGGTGATCAACTGGCGCATTCCCACCGCGATTCTCGGTGCCCTGCTGGCGGCCTCCACCATCGGCTATCTGGTAAGCCCGGATGCGACTGCCACGCCCATGTTCCATCTCTTTAGCGGCGCGACTATGCTGGGGGCCTTCTTTATCGCCACCGATCCGGTCAGCGCCTGCACCACGCCGCGCGGCCGACTGGTCTATGGCGTGCTGATCGGGGGGCTGGTCTACATCATTCGCCGCTTTGGCGGCTATCCGGATGCGTTCGCCTTCGCCGTGCTATTGGCCAACCTTTGTGTGCCGTTTATTGACAGCCTGACTCGCCCGAAAGTGTATGGAGCCCGTCGCCAATGACCAAGACGATAACGCCGAAACGTATCGAGTGCTGCTGGCCAACCTCTGCGTTGCCCATTTTTATCGACACGCTGACTCGCCCGAAAGTGTATGGAGCCCGTCGCCAATGATGTTTCTGCCCTTTTCCCTCATCACAGCTGACGGAGCCCGGACATGTTAAAGAGCATGCGCAAGAACGGCCTTATTCTGGCGATGTTCGCGCTCGGCTGTACCGCACTGGTGGTACTGACCAACGAGTTGACCAAGGATAAAATCGCCCACCAGCAGCAGCTGGAGAAACAGCAGACCCTCTCGGTATTGCTGCCGGAGGGGAGCTATGACAACGATCTGGTGGCCAGCTGCAAGCAGGTGACCAGCAGGAAGTATCTGGGCAGCGATCAGCCGCTGGCACTCTATACCGCCAGCAAGAATGGCGTGGTAACCGGCTATGCGCTGGAGGCGATCGCACCGGATGGCTACAGCGGGGCGATCCGCATCGTGGCGGGCTTTGATGCCAAGGGCACCATCACCGCCGTGCGCGTGCTCGCTCACAACGAGACCCCGGGTCTGGGTGACAAGATCGAGCTGAAAAAATCGGACTGGATCAACAGCTTTGCCGGAAAATTCCTGACCCATGACAACGAGCCCCAGTGGGCGGTGAAGAAGGATGGCGGCGAGTTCGATGCCTTTACCGGCGCCACCATCACCCCGCGAGCCGTGGTCAAGGCGGTGAAGAACCTGCTTAAACTGCAGCAGGAGCAACCCGAACTGCTCAGCAACGCCCCGGCTTGTCCGGCGACGAACTAACGGAGTCGAGCCATCATGAACCAGATGGAACAGATTGAAACGGGCACAACCCCGATTGCCGAGCTGGAAAGCCGCAAGGGCGAGCTCAAGGAGCTGATGAGTCAGGGGCTGTGGAAGAACAACCCCTCGCTGGTGCAGGTGCTGGGGCTCTGCCCGACCCTCGCCGTCTCCTCCACCTTTACCAATGCGCTGGGACTGGGCCTTGCCACCATGGCGGTGCTGGTCTGCTCCAACCTCGCCGTCTCGCTGGTGCGCAACTGGGTGCCGAAGGATATTCGCATCCCGGTCTACGTGATGATCATCGCCTCGCTGGTGACCAGCGTACAGCTGCTGATGAACGCCTACACCTATGGCCTCTATCAGGCGCTCGGCATCTTTATCGCCCTCATCGTCACCAACTGCGTCATCATCGGCCGCGCCGAGGCCTATGCCTCCAAGAACCCGCCGCTGCTGGCGGCCCTCGATGGCCTGATGATGGGCCTTGGCTTTACCCTGGTGCTGCTGGTACTGGGCGGCATGCGCGAGATCATCGGCATGGGCACCCTGTTTGATGGCGCCGAGCTGCTGCTGGGCGAGTGGGCCAAATCCCTGCGCATCGAGCTGTTCCACGCCGATGCCAGCCTGCTGCTGGCGATTTTGCCGCCGGGCGGCTTTATCGGGCTGGGGCTGCTGATCGCCGCCAAGAACGCCATCAACGACTGGCGGGACCGCAAACAGGCCGCTACCGTGGCCCACTGCAACGTTGCCCCGGCCCGCGTCCGGGCGACCGAGCTATGATCGGACGCAAGGCATGAACAATCAGAAACGCAGAGAGATCCTGGAGCGACTGCGGGCAAACAACCCCCACCCCACCACAGAGCTCAACTTCAACTCGCCATTCGAGCTGTTGATTGCCGTGCTGCTCTCGGCGCAGGCGACCGATGTCAGCGTCAACAAGGCGACCAACAAGCTCTATCCGGTGGCCAACACCCCGCAAGCGATGCTGGAGCTCGGGGTGGACGGGCTCAAGGAGTACATCAAGACCATTGGCCTCTTCAACACCAAGGCCGAGAACGTCATCAAGACCTGCGCCATCCTGCTGGAGCGCCACGGCGGCGAGGTGCCGGAGAATCGCGAAGCGCTGGAAGCCCTGCCGGGCGTCGGCCGCAAGACCGCCAACGTGGTCCTCAACACCGCCTTTGGCTGGCCCACCATCGCCGTCGATACCCATATCTTCCGGGTATCGAACCGCACCGGCTTTGCGGTAGGCAAGAACGTGGATCAGGTGGAGGAGAAGCTGCTCAAGGTAGTGCCCGCCGAGTTCAAGCTGGATGTTCACCACTGGCTCATCCTGCACGGGCGTTACACCTGTCTGGCTCGCAAGCCTCGTTGTGGTTCCTGTATCATCGAGGACTTGTGCGAGTACAAAGAGAAGGTCTATCCCGAGAACTGATAGCCTCGCAACCGAGATTGAAAGCAGTACACATCACCAACCCGGAGAACTGAGCAATGAGAATTCTGCATACCATGCTGCGTGTCGGCGATCTGCAACGCTCCATCGACTTCTACACCCGCGTCCTCGGCATGAAGCTGCTGCGCAAGAGCGAGAACAGCGAGTACAAGTACACCCTGGCCTTTGTCGGTTACGGTGACGAGAAGGATGAAGCGGTGATCGAGCTGACCTACAACTGGGGGGTGAGCGAGTACGAACTGGGCTCTGCCTACGGCCATATCGCGCTGGAAGCGGACGACATCTATGCCACTTGCGATGCACTGCGCGCCGCCGGTGCCAAGATCACCCGCGAACCGGGTCCGGTCAAGGGTGGTACCACCGTCATCGCCTTCGTCGAAGATCCGGACGGTTACAAGATTGAACTGATTGCCAAGAAAGATGCCGGTACCGGCCTGGGTGACAGCTTCTAAGCTACCTGACTCCCGCTGCCGAATGGCAGGATCAAAAAAGAGCGCAGATGCGCTCTTTTTTATGCTTCTCTGACCAGGGACGGCGCTAGATCTCGCCATTGCGCCCCATGCTGATCACCACCCGCCGGTTCTTGGCACGACCCTGCTCGGTTTCGTTGGAGGCGACGTGCTGCTTCTCGCCATGCCCCTCCACCGAGATCTTGCCGGGATCAATCCCCAGATCGACAAACACCTTCTTGATGGCATCGGCCCGCTTCTCGGAGAGTTTCAGGTTCGGCCAGCGGCCGCCATAGCTGTCGCTGTAAGCATCGATCACCACCACGTCGATGCTCTTGTCCGCCTTGATAAACTCGCTGATCATCGCCAGCCGCCGCTTGGAGGGAATGGAGAGCTGATCACTGTTCTTGTCGTAGGTGAGCACGCTAAAAGCGATATCGTTGAAGCTGTAGGGCAACAGCCCGCTCAGACAGTCGATAAAAGCTTGATATTTGACCCGAAAGTTGACCGACGAGAGAGACACCCGCACCGCACGGTTCTGGCGATACCAGTCCCGATACTGGAAGGTCGGCATCCGCCCCCCCTCCAGCTCGTCGAGCATGGTCCAGGCGGTTTGCCCCTCTACCAACCCATCGAACTGCTGATAGAAGCGCAGTTGACTCACTTCTCGTCCGGCTATTCCCGGGCGCCATACCGGCGGCATGATGCCAAGGCTCACCGTCTGGGTCTGGGCCTGTGGCCGCTTGCCCTTGAGCTCGAAGTCGAGGTTGATCTTGCGCCCGGCGCGGCTGACAAAAGCCCCCGTTCCCCAGTTGGGAATAGGATGCTCGAGGCGACACTCAATCTGGGTATCGGAGGTCAAACGCCAGACGGATTGATCCAGACCGGCACCAAATTCGGTGACCCCAGCCTGTAACTGCATACTCACGGATATGCTGACCAACCCCAACACCCAAGCGTTCAATTGCTTGTCCTCCACACGATCTCACAAGAGATATCGGCGGCAAAAGGCCAAGCTTTAGCGACAAACTGCAAAGGCGTGCCGTTGGTGTGGCAAAGGCTTGCCCCCAAGCGGCAACCGACCGCAAGCGGCGCTTATTCCCCCCTCTTAGCTCCGTGCCAACCGGCAGGAAGCTCGCTACAGTAAAACCAGGGCAACCAGAAGCCGCTTATCGGGAACCAAACTCATGCACCGCTCTTGCTCCTCTTTATTGCAGATGCTGTTGCCAATGCTGCTGGCGCTATCCGGCAGCCCTGTCAAAGCTGCAACACAGGATCAGGAGTGGGCACAGGAGCGCGCCAATGCGGTGCTTTCGCTGATGACCTTCACCGTGGTGCCCGACATCACCGCCAGCAACCTCGATATCGGCAGCGGCACCAATCAATCTGCCGCCCTCAACATGACCCAGATCGGTGGCGGCGCCACCATGAGTGAAGCCGTGCCCATCTATCTGGAAGGGGCGATCGGCTTTAGCCGCTACGATCCCCAGTTTGTGGTGAGCAACGGCACAGAGAGCCGCACCCTCCCGACCAAATGGAACAGCCTGACCGCCTCTGGCGGGATCGGCTGGGATATCGCCCTCCATGAAGACCCGCGCGGTGGCCACTGGGTGCTGCGCCCCATCGCCAACGTCTCGCTCGGTACCATGGCCAGCGATCTGCGGATCGGCAACTGGCTGCTGGAGCGCACCAAGGGCTATTCGCTGGATTTTCTCGATGGTGGACAGCTCAATATGTACGGACTGGGGGGCTCGCTAATGCTCGACTACGAGCTCTTTTCAAAGACGCAGGATATCGATGTCGAAGTGCGCTACTCCTACCAACACCTGCAGAGCTTTGGCGGTACCTCGACCAGCGTCCGTGGTCACGCCGAGGCGGAGAACCTCGGTCTCTATCTGCGCCGCCGGGCCCCGCTGTTTGACTGGACACTGCTCGACAGACCGGTGCGCTATGTACTGGAGGGGGCCCATACCGCATATCTGGGGGAACAGCGGGGGTTGCTTGGCTTTGACTCCCTCAACTCCATCGGCGCCGGTCTGGAGCTGGACAGCAGCAAGTACGACATCATAGTCACCCGTACCCGGCTGGTTGCCCGCTATATGTTCAGCCACAACACCAGCGGTTATTCCATCGGGTTGGCCATGAGTTTCTGAGTCGTTATTTTTGCCTGACAAAAGTGGGCAATCCTCAGGGAAAGTACATTAACGTTCCAGATAATCATGCCTCTATTGATGGAGGGTTTATTTATCCTGACCCTTTCATAGGCCTCACCACCCAGCCATATCAGGTAAAAATATCCACCTGCTGGTAGGCTAATTTCCCCCCTCGCACACAGAATATTGGAGTTTTTTGTCTGTATATTTACGGCGCGCAATGGCTGATTGGTCCTGTGATGTCGCCAGCCTGTGCCATCATGCAACATAGGAAATACTCTACTCCCGGCATTGCAGCCCTATGGCCAACTTTATCGACACCCATAAGGAACCATCCAGGATGGTCCCCCCATCTTTTTCAAAGTGACCTGAACCACATCTAACCCCTTGTTTTAAATGGTTTATAGTTTTTCATATTTTATGAATCCAATTAATCCTGTTTTATTTTACTTACATCACCCGACTGCTAAATTTGGCGTCATCCCGGCAGGACGAGGCGCACTGAAACGACTGACTGCGGGCTACTGATAACAGGTGTGCAATGAGCACAGAAATAACGTTCAGGCATAGCAACCGTTATTTTGACGACATCACACTTACTGATCCTTGTTGATCTGAGGTTATCTGATGAAAAAACGCTGCTTGCTCTCTCTGTATTGGTCATAACCGGAACCGCATATGCAGGGGTGCCTGATTTATCCGCCAGCTGTCCTGGACATATTAATCTTCGCGTCGAAGATGGCACGGCTTATATCAATAACCAGCAAGTTCCACTTAAAAAAGTGAATTCAAATTTCTACGAGGCGAGCAAGGGGCGCACCACCCTCTCCATGGTGAAAAATGGCGACTGGGGCATCACCTATTTTGTCAAAAATGGCGACAGCGGCGCCTGCCAGCTCAATGACGATGAGAACGATGACGACGGCGATGATGAGAACGCCAGCAGCAGTGCCTACAACGGCAGCACTGCGCAAACCAAGGTTGCCGAGAACGCCTGCATGAACGCCGTCGCCAGAAAAGCGGGCGTCAGCCGCAGCAAACTGACCCTCGACTATGTGGCCGACTCCCAAGCGGGGATGATGATTGATATCAAAGGGCCCCATGACCGGCTCTGGCACTGCCTCACCGACGCCCGCGGCCATATTTCTGGCATCAATCAGGACTGATTTCGAGCCACGGCTCAGCGGGGCCCACACCGACCGTGGGGGCTCCACCCCTTATCCATTGCAATTATTTGATACAGGTAAATGAAGATGAAATCCAAACAGACTCTGCTCAATGTCGCCCTCGGTTGCCTGCTGGCGGTCGGTATCTCCGGCTGTGCCGTGGCCAAAACCCATCACGGCCACAAGACCCATGCCCAAGAGCACGCTCAGGAAGGAGCCGTGCAGTATGGCGACGAGAGCCCGTGGGCTGGCAACTATAAGGCGGTCACTGACGATGGCCGCACCGTGGCCGAAATTCACGTCGATACCACAGGGGAAACCTATATCGATGGCAATCAGGTCAAACCAAATCACAGCGGCAGCGACTACCTGAAATTCAAGCAGGAGACCATCACTTACACCCTGCGCAAAAGCGGCGCCAGCTGGAAAGACAGCGATGCCGGCACCAGCGGCCGCATCCTGTTCGATTGATAATCCCGACACCGGCCTTGCCAGACACCAAGCCCCGCCAAGGGGCTTTTTGCACCTGCAAAATACTATCAGCCTCTGCATGACCACCAACGAGAAAGTAGCACGTCGCAAACTCAGCCTGCTAGAGCTTGCTAAAGAGCTCAATAACGTCAGCAAAGCCTGCAAGCTCATCGGCTACAGCCGTCAGCAGTTCTACGAAATTCGCCGTAATTACCAGACCTATGGCGCCGAGGGATTGCTCGACAAATTGCCCGGCTGTAAAGGGGCTCATCCCAACCGGGTCGCTCCCGAGATTGAACAGGCCATCCTCGATTACTCCCTCACCAGACCAGCTCATGGCCCGCTGCGAGTCGCGCAAAAACTGGCTCTGCAAGGCATCAATGTTAGTGCGGGTGGTGTGCGTGGCGTGTGGCAACGGCACGACTTGCTCTCCAAACACGACCGCTTGCTGCGCCTTGAGAAAACTCACCGGGATCAGACCATTGAGCTCAATGACGAGCAGATTCGCCTGCTCGAACGCTTCACCCCCGAGTTTCGCGAACGCCAGATTGAGGTCCACCACACCAGGAGGTGGCGTCGATCGACACCCACTTCGTTGGCGCGCTCAAGGGGGTTGGCAAGGTGTATCTGCAAACCATGCTGGACTGCTACAGTCGCCACGCCTGGGGGCGGCTCTACACCAGCAAGCTGCCCATCACCTCGGTCCATGTGCTTAACGAAACGGTGCTGCCATTCTTTGAAACCCACGAGGCACGGGTCTATACCATCCTGTCGGATAATGGGCGCGAGTTCTGTGGGCGTGGGCGCCCTGACCACCATCCCTACGAGCTATTCCTGCAACTGGAGGGGATTGAGCACCGGACAACCAAGGTCCGCAGGCCGCAGAGCAACGGCTTTATCGAGCGGCTGCATCGAACCTTGCTGGATAAACACTTCCGTATCAAGGGGAGGACGACCTGGTATGAGTCGGTAGAGCAGATGCAGACAGACCTGGATAGCTACCTGGAGCACTACAACACCCAGCGGCCACATCAGGGCAGGATGATGGAGGGTCAGACCCCCTACAGCATGTTCAAGAAAGTACGCTCCAAAGTAGCGTAAACAAGACACCGGTTTGAGGCCGGTTTCAGGTGATAACTAGATCTGTACAAATTAACCGAGACCAGCAATTTGCCAACTATCACTAGAAACTACAATCTGGCGATTCACCAGGACTGCGTTACGCAATAGCAATGCCGCCAAAAAGAAAATGGCCGAGATATCATCTCGGCCATTCGTAGCTTGGTCAAAGACTCAAGCCAGGGTATTACTCATGTGCAACTTATTAGAAGTTGTACTGCAGAGCAACAGTCCACTCGTCGTCTTTGTCGTCCAGACCAACGATTTTGTACTCGGTGTAGGCTTTCAGCTTCGAAGTAAAGGAATACTGAACACCCAGGTAGGTGTAATCAGCGATGTCCTGAGGTTTGACAGTAGAATTAGTAACGCTGTCAATTTCAGAGAAGTTGTAACCGGTCAGGAAAGTCCAAGCATCCACGTTATAGGTTGCGGCCAGTTCATAACCGTTGTACTTAACGTCTTCGTTACCACGAGTGATCTTGCTTTCGTTGTACAGACCAGCGAAGTAGAAGCCGTTAATGGAGTAAGATGCCGCCAGTGCCCAGTCTTCTTTGTCGCTGCTGAGACCAGTAGTGGTGTTAGACTTATAATCGTTCTTGGCATAACCAGCAGCCAAGCCCAGACCGAAGTCAAAATCATAACCCATGCTGGCTGCATAACCTTTGTCCAGCTTGGAAGCCAGGTTAACGGTATTACCGTTATTATCAGAACCGAAAGTCAGCTCAGCCTTGTCATCATTGGTCTGATAAGAGGCGTTAGCAAAGAAGCCGCCCCATTTGCCCATGTAAATAATCTGACCTTCCTGACGGCCACCGTAAGCGTTAGCTTCAGAGCCCCACTCGTTGAAGATATCAGTCTTTTCAATCAGGCCGGTGTAGTAGGCAGTATCGGTCTGGCCAAACAACACTTTACCGTACTGGGAACCATCGAAACCAACGTAGATATGACGCGGATCGATATCGCTGGTTTTGTAGCCAGAATTTTCTGCCGCAACTTGCCACTCGGTTTTAGCAAAAGCAGACCAAGTGTTGTTCAGGGCAACTTTGCCAGACCAACCCAGACGGGTTTGACCTTGCAATTCACCATCGACGTCATCGTGCTCGCCGTAGTAGTTAGCCTGTACACGGCCGTATACGTCGAAAGTGGTACCGTCTTTGTCATAGATCACTGCGGCGTTAGCGGCGGATGCAAACAGAGCCGGAATAGCAATAGCCAGAATTGTCTTTTTCATAGTTTCCAATGCCTACTGTAATTAAACACTAAGTTGTTGTTATTCCCTGTGTTAGCGATGTTCTTTGCATCACTATGCCGCCGAGACTAGCACCGGATTTTTTGAACCGCAATGAAAAAACTTGGAACTTTTTACGCAAACCATAGTCATGGAGGCAAAAATGTGAGCCAAGTCTCACCTGGCGGCAAGGCAAAAGGAAAACGTTTACAATGAATCCTGCTGATTATTTGGACTCGAATAGTCTGTTTTGCATGCAAATGACGCTAACTACCTGATAAACAACCAAAGTGGTCTGATCAGCGTAAAACTGCCGTGATAATGGCTGTTGCCTCGACCTCACCAAGGGGTTGCGGGTATCCTTGTCCTTCGATTAACCCCTAACTGGCCTTCTCTTCATGCTCTCTACTCGCCTTAAAGCCACCATTCGTCAAACCTATCGCCAGATTTCGGATGGATTACCCGGTTTTGTGCCGCGCAAAGAGCAGAACTTTCTGGTGGCCGAGATAGCCAAAACCCTGACCGGCGAGTACGACAAACAACGCCGTATTCTGGTTGCCGAAGCGGGCACCGGTATCGGCAAATCCCTCTCCTATGCGCAGGGCGCCATTCCGGTGGCGCGACTCACCCAGAAGAAGCTGGTGATCTCCACCGCCACAGTGGCCCTGCAAGAGCAGCTGATCCACAAAGACCTCCCTTTTTACCACCGCCACAGCGAGCTGCCGTTTCGCTTTATGCTGGTCAAGGGGCGTCAGCGCTACTGCTGCGAGCATCTGCTGGAGCAGGCAGCCAGTGGCGCCGAGATGGCCAACTTCGAGCTCGACTTTGGCAGTCTGAGCAAATCCAAGCCATCTGACAGCGACAAAGATCGCTACCAGGCCCTGTGGCAGGCCTACACCAATGGCAAATGGGACGGGGATCGGGACAACTGGCCAAAGCCCATTCCCGACACTTGCTGGGATCGCATCGCCGCCGACCGTCACACCTGCAACAAGGCGCTGAGCCATCACCAGCACTGCCCCTTTCATCGCGCCCGCAACGACATGGAGAGCGCCGATGTGCTGGTGGTGAACCATGCGCTACTGCTCTCCGATCTCACCATGGGCGGCGGCATCATTCTGCCGCCCCCCGATGAGTGCATCTATGTGCTGGATGAGGCCCATCACCTGCCCACCATCGCCCGGGATCACGGCGCTGCCTCGGCCAGCGTCAAAGGCTCCCGCCGCTGGCTGGAGAAGCTGGTACAAAGTGCAGGCAAGCTGGCGCGGACTCTTAATAAGGAGAGCCTGCTCGACCCCCAACTCAAACTGCAGGATGCACTGGCCTCCATCCAACCTGACCTGAAGGCGGTCGAGCAGTGGCTCAGCGCCAACGATCGGCTGTTTGGCAGTGAACCCCACTACCGCTTCGCCGAAGGGGTATTGCCGGATCCCCTGCCCATGCTGGCAGAGAATCTCAAGGAGTCGAGCAAGAAGGCACTGCGGGCGCTGGATCGGATGCAAGGGGCCATAGGTGAAGCGCTGAAAGATGGCGAGATCCGCCGCAAGGAGGCCGAACCTCTGCTGGCAGAGAGCGGTTTTCATCTGCAGCGGCTGGAGAGTTTCTGCGCCCTGTGGGAGATGCTGGGGCGCCATGTCCCGACCGGTAAAACCCCGCTCGCCCGCTGGATGGCCAAGAGCGATGACGGCGATATCTGGCTGCACGCTTCACCGATAGAGGTGGGCTATCTGCTGGAGGAGTGGCTCTGGTCGAAATGTCTGGGAGCCGTTCTGGTCTCCGCGACCCTCACCGCCCTCTCTTCCTTTAGTTATTTTCGCCATCAGGTGGGGCTCAAGGAGCACGACGGTACCCGCTATCTGCGCCTGCGCTCCCCCTTTGATTATCAGAAAGCCGAGCTCTATCTGCCCAAGATGGAGCACGAACCCAACTCGCCGGCCTTTACCAACGAACTCATCAGCGTGCTGCCACGTATTCTTGCGGGCAAGGAGGCGAGTCTGGTGCTCTTCTCCTCCTACCGCCAGATGAATGAGGTGGCTGTTGGCTTGCGAGCCAAGGGACTGTCACTGCTGGTGCAGGGGGAAGCCTCCCGCAATGCCCTGCTCACCCTGCACAAACAAAAGTGCGATGGCGGTCAGGCCAGCATCCTGTTTGGTACCGGCAGCTTCTCGGAGGGGCTAGATCTGCCGGGTCACTACCTCACCAATCTGGTCATCACCAAACTCCCCTTTGCGGTGCCCAACTCGCCGGTCGAGGAGGCCACCGCCGAATGGGTGGAGCAGCGAGGCGGCAACCCCTTCCTGCAACTGACGGTACCGGAGGCATCGCGCAAGCTTATCCAGGCCTGTGGCCGCCTCATCCGCAAAGAGGCTGATCGGGGGCGAGTCACCATTCTCGACCGCCGCCTGCTGACCAAACGTTATGGCAAGGGGTTGCTCGACGCCCTCCCCCCGTTTACACGGCGGATCGAATAAATAAGTCGGTCGCTATTGATAAACAAACTGACAGCAGCGCGAACATCGACCACCAGAAAGAGCCATTGCCGCAGTAGGCCAAACCTGTAAAAATGAGCCCCTGTTTTCAGTGGGCAATCGCCTGACTGTTCAAGGAGATGAAATGAAACTGACTGTTCTGGTACCGGCGCTGGCTGGTCTGTTGTGGGCCGGTAGCGCCCTTGCTGATGCCCAATTGGAAGTGACCACCCCGTATGTCGTCCAGCTGATCGATGGTCAATCCATCAACCCCAAGCTGCTCGACAAAACCAGCACCTTCCCCCTCTCTGCCGGCAAACACCAGTTGGTCGTCGCCTTTGAAGGCAACTACTCCAGCCGTAACGAAATCAAGCTGGTGACCGCCGAGCCGCTGGTGCTGAACTTCACGGCCGCCGACAATCAGCAGCTGGTGCTGGACTATAAAAAGCCCCGCAACGAAGCCGAAGCCAAGCAGTTTGTCAAAGATCAAAAAGTGGCGCTGAAAGACAAGGTCAGTGGTCAGCAAGTGAGCAGCGAACAGTTCGTGATGCCGAAAGTAGAGGGCTTCCAGCTGACCCGTGACTATCAGCAAGAGCTGATCAACATGGGTAAAGCCTTCAACCAGCCTAAAGCAGTGGCCGTCTCTTCTGCTGCCGTGATGGCTGCCGCCAGCGCACCGGTTCAGGTTGCCCCCAGCAAGGCTCAAAGCAATCCGGAAGCGCTGACCCAGTTGCAAAACTGGTACAACAAGGCAGATGCGGAAACCCGCAAAGCCTTCCAGATCTGGGTTATCCAGCAGCAATAAGCCGGACTGAGAGATTGACTGAAAGGGGAGCCAAGCTCCCCTTTTCCATATCCTGCGGTCTCACTCACGACGCGTCTTGATTTATGCGCTGCCACTTCCCCTTTATATAGGGAGTACATATGTGGATTCATCTGCTGATTTCATATATAGAAAGCACCACCTTGCCAGGGAGAATGGCACCATGTCGTTGCGCATTTTCTATCACCCCCTCTACTCCTCCCTGACGCTACCCGAGCGCCATCGCTTCCCGCTGGCCAAGTATCAAGGGCTGTTTGAACGCCTGCAGGTGCAGGGTTACCCCCTTGGCGAAGCGCCCTCCGCTACCCGGGAGCAAATCTGTCGCATTCACGATGCCGATTATGTCGCGGCGGCCCTGAGCGGCCAGCTGGAAGATCGCGCCATCCGCAAGATCGGTTTTCCCTGGTCACCCATGCTGATAGAGCGCACCTTGCGCTCGGTGGGTGCCACCGTTGCCGCCAGCCGCTATGCGCTTGAGCAGGGATGCGGCTTGCAGATCTCCGGTGGCTACCACCACGCCCATCGGGATCACGGCAGCGGTTTTTGTCTGTTCAACGATTTGGTGATTGCCGCCCAGGCTTGCCTCGACGAGGGGCACTGTGAACAGGTGCTGATCGTCGATCTAGATGTGCATCAGGGGGATGGCAGTGCGGCCCTGTGCGCCGGACGGCGCGACATCATCACCCTCTCCCTCCATGGGGAGCACAACTTTCCCCATCACAAAGCCGCCTCTCACCTCGACTTTCCACTGCCAAGCGGCATGACAGACGATGCCTACCTCACCACACTGCAACAGGCACTATCGCTGGCGCTGCGGCTCTATTCGCCGGATCTCATCCTCTATCAGGCGGGCGTCGATGTGCATCATGCCGACGAGCTTGGCTATCTCTCCCTGAGCGATGAAGGGGTTCGCCTGCGCGATGCCATGGTATTTGACTGTGCAATCAAGCATGGGTTACCCATCGCGGCGGTGCCCGGTGGCGGCTATCGCCGCGACTGGCGACAGCTGATCCCGCTTCATATGTCGCTGTTTGAGACGGCGCGCCACCGTTTTGGCTGATGGCATGGCTTTATATGGCGCGGACACGCCATCATAGTGGGAGGAGATTTCTCTAGATAAAACAGAAGAGGCGACCCCTGGGG
>NZ_JBFOCX010000019.1:0-55454 GCF_040908025.1 Aeromonas sp. R9-2 | reverse complement strand
GTGCCGGTGACCGGGGTTTGATCTCCCTCGGTGACCGCGCCGGTGTCAGCGGAGATGACCGGGGTATCGTCGGTGCCGGTGATGGTGATGGTGACGATGTGCGGCGTGCCATCCACGCTCTGTACGGTAAAGGTCTCAACTTTCTGCTCGTCTTTGCCCAGGTACTGCACTTTGCTGTTGTCGACGTTGTAGGTCCACTTGCCATCGGCATCGATGGTCAGGTTGCCCAGCGCACCATTGCTTGGGGTGCCGTTACCGGCTACAAACTTTGCTTCTTCAGCCCCGTCTACATCAGTCACGGTCAGCACGCCGGTATCGGTCAGTACATCTGGGCTGGCATCTTCAGTCACAGCGCCGATGTCGTCACCCGCGATAATGGCTGCATCATTGACGGGGGTAACAGTTCCGGTAACACCGCCTGTCGAGCTGTTCACACCATCGGTAATGGTGTATTCAAAAGAGATATCACCGTTGAAATCAGGGGCTGGCGTAAAGATCAGCTGGCCATTGCTCAAGGTGACGGAACCATTGCTGATCGCTACCGTGCCGCCTTCGGCAATGATCTGGCCGTTGATAGCGGTAATGGTGAGGCGATCGCCATCCGCATCCGTGTCGTTGCCAAGCACATTGATGGTGACGGTGCCGTCCTCCGCCACGGTGAACTGGTCGTCACCCGGCAGGGGCGCAGCATTCACCACGCTATTGTCGGTCCCCTTGGGCGAGGTGTTGCCCACCGGGTCGGTCAGGGTGGCATCCACGGTGATGGGGCCGTTAACCGGCAGATCCGTGGTGGGGATAGTCAGGGTGACCTGGGTGCGGCCGATGTCGTCGGTTGTCAGAATTCTGCTGGAGTCAGGCACGCCATCACCATTCCAGTCCACATCGAGACGATCGCCAGCCTTGGCATCCCCTGGCAGCCGAATAATGACACCCACCCCAGTTTCACGCTCGTTCGCGGAGATGACATTATCTGCCCCATCATCTGCCCCATCCAGGATTTCGACCTGTGGAGCGGAGGGAGCGGTACTGTCAACGCTGCCATTGTCGGTTGCCGTTCCTGTATTCCCCGCAGGATCTGTCACTGTAGCGGTGACAGTATAAAAGCCCTCAGCCAAGGGGGTGACCACATCCACGGTGAAGGTACCGCTGGGTGTGACGATAGCGGTCAGGGTTTGTTGATTACCGTTTGCATCGGTGACCAGCAGGGTGACGATGCTGCCAACGGGAGCATCCGTGGTTCCGGTCAGGGTCGGAGTCGTGTCATTGGTGTTATCTGGCGCTACCACGGAAATGGTGGGCGGCGTCAGGTCAAATACTTCATCTTCGCCAGCAGCACCCAGCGGTGGCTCGCCATTGGTGTTGTAGGTGGTATCGAAGGTGGCTTCAGCAATGGTTGCAGAACCGGTACGGTCGATGGTAACAAAACCGCCGTTGCCACTGGCACCGGCGACGCCCCCAATACCGCCACCACCGGCAGCAGGTGCACCGCCTGCGGCAGAGGCTTCAAAGGCCTGGGTCGGGTCCGCGCCACCCAAGATCTCCTGTTGCAAGGCACTAATATCATCAGGAGTACCTGCAGCGCCGTTTTGCGCCAGCTGGGGAGCATCTCCCTCTTCGGCAGGCTCACTCTGCTCGCTGGCTGGTTGCACATTGAACGACTGTCCACCGCCCATGAAACTGGCGCCATCCGGCGACATGATCACCGCCCCTTTAGGCAGCACATCACCTTCAGCCAACAGCTTCCGGCTGCCATCAGCGGCAACCAGATAAATTTGTCCTTTAAGTTGGGTTACGGTTACGCCCTGTTCCAAGGTAACGGCATTGGTGATCATGTTCTCTCCTGAATCCTGATTTGAATGCAATAAGCCACAGCCTACTTTGCAGACTGAGGGGAAAAATAACCAGCTCGAAAATTCGAAAGGATAGACCGATTTGAGGCTGAACTGTTCAGCCAGACAGAAGTGTGTAAAACGAGGTTGCGAGAATGGCAAAAACCTAAATTATCAATAGATTACAGAATGATGACAGGAGCATGACAAGGCATGCTCCTGTCAGGATGAACCCTAGGCTCCCGCCCAGAGGATGATAGCCAGCAGCTGTGGCGAGATGATCCGCAGGAACATCACCAGCGGGTAGACAGTGGCGTATGAGAGCGCACTGGCGCCACTGGTCGGGTGCATGGCGTTGGCAAAGGCCAGCGCGGGAGGGTCTGTCATGGAGCCGGCCAGCAAGCCGCACAGGGTCAGATAGTTCATCTTGCCGTAGAGGCGCGCCAGCACACCGACCACCAGCAGCGGGATCAGGGTAATCGCCATACCGTAGAGCATCCAGGCCGGGCCATCACCGTTGATCAGGGTATCGACGAAACCGGCACCGGACTTGAATCCGACCACAGCCAGAAACAGCACGATCCCGATCTCCCGCAGCGCCAAGTTGGCACTGGGGGGCATGAACCAGTAAAGCTTGCCGATGCTGCCGATCCGCGACAGGATCAGCGCCACCACCAGCGGCCCACCCGCCAGACCCAACTTGAGGGCGGCCGGGAAACCGGGCAGATAGAAGGGGATAGAACCGAGCAATACGCCGAGACCGATCCCGATAAATACCGGCAACATCTGCACCTGTTGCAGCTTTTGCTGCACGTTGCCGACCACATTGGTCACCGCTTCGATGGCGTCGAGACGGCCAACCAGGTTGAGGATGTCACCAAACTGCAGGCTGGTCTGGCTGGTCGGCACCAGTTCGATACCGGCACGGTTGAGACGGGAGATAACCACGTCATAGCGCTGTTTGATGTCCAGATCGCGGATCTTCTTGCCAAGAACCTGCTCGTTGGTCACCACTACCCGCTCGACGCGCAGATCTGTGCCGCGGGTCGAGAGCGAGGTCTCCACCTCCTCCCCCAATACCAGCAACACCTTGTGCAGCGCGTGGCGCTCACCCACCAGATGTAACAAGTCACCCAGTTCGATACGGGATTCCGGCCGTGGCACCATCAGCTCGTCGCCCCGTTTGAGCCGTGAACAGATGACATCAGACTCGTCGAGACTCGGGATCTCGCTCAGCATCAGACCGTGCATGTTGGGGTTGCGCACCGCGATGTTGATGGTCTGCAAGCTCTCCTTGGTTTTACCGGTTTGTAGCTCGAACTGGGCGGCTTCATCGTCGATCTTGATGCGAAAGAAGACCCTGACCAGCCACATGGTGAGCAAAATGCCACAGATACCAAACGGATAGGCAACCGCATAGCCCATCCCCATCAGGCCGGTAGAACCGGGCGCGGCGCCCAGCTCGGCCAGGATCTGCTGGCCCGCACCGAGGGATGGCGTATTGGTGACAGCACCAGAGAAGACCCCCAGAATGACCGGCAACGGCACATCGAAAAATTGATGCAAGCCAGCGGCCACCACGCAGCCAAGGATGACCAGCAAAGCGGCAAAGGCGTTGAGTTTGAGACCTGAACTGCGCAATGACGAGAAGAAACCCGGCCCGACCTGGATGCCGATGGTATAGACAAACAGGATCAGGCCAAATTCTTGAATAAAGTGAAGCGTTTGTGCATCCAGCGCGAGATCGGAGGCGCCTGCAAAGTGACCCACAATGATGCCGCCGAACAGCACCCCCCCTATTCCCAAGCCAACGCCATAGACTCGCCAGTTTCCCAGCCAGAGTCCTAGCACTGCCACCAGCGACAACATGCTGATGGAAAGCGCGATTTCACTCATTTCGTGCATCCTTTGCGAATTGAACTGGCCCTAGCTTGTCAGCAAACGCTGATGCCAACTGTGTGATACCGCACGAATTTATCCTTTTACGCGCTAAAAATACCAATTAAGGGCTAGTTGCAAGACGTTAGGCGACGTAGCCGTAAATGGCCATAAAGTGACAAACGCTGCCACCCAGCACAAACAGATGCCAGATGGCGTGGTTGTAGGGAATTCGCTTGGCAACGTAGAAGATGACCCCGAGGCTGTATATAAGGCCACCAAGCCCGAGCAGCAACAGCCCCTCACCGGCCAGATGGATATAGAGCTGGTAGATGACCACCAGCGACAGCCAGCCCAACATCAGGTAGGTAAAGAGCGACAACTTCTTGAAGCGGTTGATAAACACCAGCTTGAACACCACACCAGCCAGCGCCAGGGCCCAGATCACCACCATCAAGCCCTTCGCCAGCGGCGTGTCGAGCGCCACCAGCAGGAAGGGAGTGTAAGTACCGGCAATCAGCAGATAGATGGCGCAGTGATCAAACACCTTGCACCAACGTCTGGCCCGCCCTTCCGCCATGCTGTGATAGAGGGTCGAGGCCAGATAGAGCAGCACCAGACTGCCGCCATAAAGGCTGTAACTCACCAGCGCCTGCGTGCCCTGCCCCCACCCCTTGATGAGCAACAGCACCAGCCCGACAATCCCCAGCAACAATCCCGCACCGTGACTCAGCCGGTTTGCCAGCTCCTCCCGGGGGGAGTAATCCATCACACCACTCATAACATCGACTCCACAATAACTGTGGCTCACTCTACCCAGCGCCATTTCGGAGTACAAGTGTTCGCTTAAAAAATGGAGTGGCTGTCACCTGCCAACCTTTGGTGTATGCTCTGCCGCCGATGCCCGAGACAAGCGGCATAGACACCTACCCCGGTGACCTGGTCTGGAGAACCTGATGAAGTTGACTGAGCTGTTTGCACAAGCGGATCCCGCCTTTGGCGAGGCGATGAACACCTTGCTGGAGAGCTTCCACCACTCCGACGACAGTCAGGCCCCCTATCAGCGCGACCTGTTCACCCATCAGCTCGACCAGTCCAGCATGCCCGCCAGCGGCTGCTCGACCGAAGCCTATCTCGCCCGACTGGCCACTCTGGTACCCGGCGCATCCCATCTCACCTCGCCACGCTATATGGGCCACATGACCGCGCCACTGCCGGCCTATACCGCCGAGCTGTCGCGCCTGTTGGTGATGCTCAACCAGAATCCGATGAAGATGGAGTCCTCCCGTCTGCTCAGCTTTCTGGAGCGGGAGGTGCTGGCCAAGCTGCACCGCCTCATCTACGGCATGGACGATGCCTTCTACGGCGAACAGATGCATGCCAAGGATGCCGCCCTCGGCGTCATGACCAGCGGCGGCACCATCGCCAACGTCACCGCGCTGTGGCTGGCTCGCAACCGCGACTGTGGCGACAACCTGTTCGCCCTCTATGAGCAGGGCTATCGGGGCGCCGTCATTCTGGGCTCACGCCTGATGCACTACTCCTTCGACAAGGGGATGGATCTGCTGGGACTGGGCGCTCGCAGCGTCTGGCGCCTCGAGACCGACGAGCAGAACCGGCTCAGTCTGGCTGCGCTGGAGCAGGCGCTGATTCAGTGCAAAGAGCAGAAATTGAAAGTACTGGCATTGGTCGGCGTGGCTGGCAGTACCGACTTTGGCTCCATCGATCCCCTGCCTGAGCTGGCCGCCATAGCCGAGCGCGAGCAGATCCACTTCCACGTGGATGCCGCCTGGGGTGGCCCGACCCTCTTCTCCCCCCGCTATCAAGGTCTGCTGGCCGGAATAGAGCAGGCCGACACAGTCACCCTCGATGGCCACAAGCAACTGCTGGTGCCGCTTGGTACCGGCATGCTGCTCTGCCGCCAGCCCGACCTGATGATGGCGGTCAAGCGAGAGGCGCCCTACGCTATTCGCGCCACCTCGTTCGATCAGGGTCGCTTTACCCTGGAGGGCACCCGCCCGGCCAACGCCCTCTATCTGGACGCCGCCTTCCAGCTGTTCGGCCAGCAAGGCTATGCCGAGCTTATCGAAGCCAACTACGACCGGGCCCGACTGATGGCAGATCTCATCGAAAGTGACCCCGCCTTCGAGCTGATGTCGGCGCCGGTGATGAACCTGCTCTCCTACCGCTGCATCCCGCCCCATCTGCAGGGCAAAGCACTGGACGAAGCGGCCAACGCGCAAATCAACGACTTCAACGTGGCACTGCAAAAAGCCCAGCGGGCCGAGGGGCACAGCTTTGTCTCCCGCACCCAACGAGCGGTGGTACGCTACGGTGCCCAACCGCTCACCCTGCTGCGCGCCGTGCTGCTCAACCCTCTGATTGAAGAGCGCCATATCCGCGACCTGCTGGCCGATCAGCAGCGACTGGGGCTCACCATTGCTCGCCAACTGTTTGGCGACAGCGCGGAACCGGCGTAAAAATGAGCGGTCTTATTCATTTGCCGTTGTCTGCTGTACAGGTAGACTGGGCGAAATTTGCAGGCCATCTTTGAGGACTAGGCGCCAGACATGAAGCAATTTATTGAATTTATTCCACTTATCGTTTTCTTCGCGGTCTACAAGTTCTACGACATCTACATGGCTACCGGCGCACTGGTGGTGGTCACCGGTCTGCAGCTCGCCTATAGCTGGATCCGCTATCGCAAAGTCGAGAAGATGCAGCTCTTTACCTTCCTGCTGGTTGGCTTCTTTGGCGGCCTCACGGTTTTCTTCCACGATGACACCTTCATCAAGTGGAAAGTGACTGTCATCAACGTACTGTTCGCACTGGGTCTGCTCATCAGCCGCTACGGCTTTGGCAAGAACCTGATCAAACAGATGTTGGCCAAGGAGCTGCAAGCACCCGATAAGGTCTGGGACACAGTCAATCTCGGCTGGGTCGGCTTCTTTACCGTCTGTGGCCTGCTCAACCTCTACGTGGCATTCAACATGCCGCAAGAGATGTGGGTCAACTTCAAGGTGTTCGGCCTGCTGGGGATGACGCTGGTCTTTACCCTGCTGAGCGGCGTCTATCTCTATCGCCACATCCCTGCCGAGCAGTTGTCCCAGCAAAAAGACGAACCAAAAAAATAACCCTCATCAGAAAAGGATTGTCTCATGTGGTATCTCATCTACTCCGAAGATGTCCCCGATAGCCTGCCACTGCGCAAGCAGGTTCGCCCTGCCCATCTGGCTCGCCTGCAAGCGCTGCAGGATGAAGGGCGCCTGCTAACCGCCGGTCCCAACCCGGCCATCGATGCCGAGGATCCAGCAGATGCAGGCTTTACCGGCAGCACCGTCATCGCCGAGTTTGCCTCGCAAGCTGACGCCAAAGCCTGGGCTGATGCCGACCCTTATGTGACCGCCGGTGTTTACGCCAAGGTCACCATCAAGCCGTTCAAAAAGGTCTTCTGACCACAAAGCGAATAGCGAAATAAAAAAGGCCGGACTGGAAGTTCATTCCAGTCCGGCCTTTTTGCATCCCGATATCTCGTTTATGCCTTGGCGACAAACCAAGGGTTAAGTATGTCGGGCTTGTTATAGGCAAGGGGTGAGCCATCGAGCTGGGTGACGCTGCCCCCCGCCCCCTCCAGCACAGCCTGCGCCGCGCCGGTATCCCACTCACAGGTAGGAGCAAGGCGCGGATAGAGCTCGGCGCCCCCCTCGGCAATAATACAGAACTTGAGGGAGCTGCCCATGGAGATCAGCTCGATCTCGCCAAAAGGAGCCAAGAAATCGAGGGTCTCCTGCGACAGGTGGTTGCGACTGCCCACCACCCGCCACGCCTCGCCTTCACGATGAGGCCAGGTCTGGATTGGCTCGCGCTTGCCATCGGCGATGCGCCAAGCACCGAGCCCCTTTCCGCCATACCAGAGCTTGTCCAGCACCGGCGCATAAACCAGCCCCCAGCGCGGCATACCCTCTTCAATCAGTGCGATATTGACGGTGAACTCGCCGTTGCGCGAGACAAACTCCTTGGTGCCGTCGAGGGGATCCACCAGCCAGTAGCGGGACCAGCCGTGGCGCGCCGCCATCACCTCGGGCCCTGACTCCTCCGACAGCACAGGGATATCAGGAGTCAGCCGTGCCAACGCCTGCACTATCACCTCATGAGCCCCCTTGTCGGCCGCGGTCAGCGGACTCTCGTCGCTCTTGTACTCCACCGCGAAGGGCTGGCTGTAGATAGCCATGATGGCCGCCCCCGCCGCGCGGGCGACAGGTTCAAGTTCGGTGATATCGGGGTGGTACAGGGGATGGTCCATAACAATCTCGTCCAGCTCGCAGGGTCAACCAGTGTAACCCTTTTGACATCAATTGCTTATAGCCGATTGTACTGGGTTATTACTGCGCGGGTGCCGCCAACTCATTAGCCCCGCATTAATAGACCTAAAAACAACAAGGGACGCTGTGGCGTCCCTTGTTATTTCTGGCGACCAGTATCAGGCCGCTGACCTATCCAGCGGATCAGATCCCCTGACGGGCTTCCTGCATCAGCAGGCGCATGTCGCTCACGGCTTTGGCCAGACCATCGAAGGCGGCGCGGCCGATGATGGCGTGGCCGATGTTGAGCTCATAGAGCTCGGGGATGGCGGCGATGGCCTTGACGTTGTGGTAGTGCAGGCCGTGACCGGCATTGACCTTGAGCCCCTTGCCAGCGGCATAGGAGGCACCGGCGGCGATGCGCTTGAACTCGGCGTTGCGCTCGGCATCGGTAGTTGCATCGGCGTAACGGCCGGTGTGGATCTCGATAAAGGGGGCGCCACTCTCGGCGGCCGCATCGATCTGGATGGGATCGGCGTCGATAAAGAGGGATACCTGAGCCCCCACCGCGGAGAGACGGGCAACGGCATCAGTCACCTTGTCCAGCTGACCGGCCACGTCCAGACCGCCCTCGGTGGTCACCTCGGTGCGCTTCTCCGGCACCAGACAGACGAAGTGGGGCTTGATGCGGCAGGCGATGCCGATCATCTCTTCGGTCACCGCCATCTCCAAATTCATTCTGGTCTGGATGGTCTGGCGCAGGATCTCCACATCGCGGTCAGTGATGTGGCGGCGATCTTCACGCAGATGCACGGTAATGCCATCGGCCCCGGCCTGCTCGGCCACGAACGCGGCCTGTACCGGATCCGGATACTGGGTGCCACGGGCGTTGCGCAGGGTGGCGATATGGTCGATGTTCACACCCAGATAGATTTCACTCATTGAGAACTCCTTGAAAGGCTTCATCTGTTGACTGCGCGGTCAGCGAATCACACCGCGCCAATATCCGTATGTCTGTAATCTGTGTCAGCCTTGCATGCTGGCTTTGCGTTTTAAAAACAGCTCCCGGCTCTTTAGCTGGCGCTTGCCCAGATAGGGTTGCAACGCCAATCGGCTGAAACGTTTGGCCGCCTGCAGCAAGGGAGGGGTATCGAAACGTCCCTCGGCAAAGGCGAGCAGGTGGGCACCGAGAAACAGGGTACGGGGATCCGGAGCCCGCTCGCAAGCAACAAAGCCCAATTCACGCTCGAAGCCATAGAGCAGGGTCGGCTCGATGGGCGACTCGTCGTCCGCCGTGTATTCGAAATCCACCGCATAGCCGAGCGCCTGCAACAGCAGGAACTCGAAGCGGCGCAGCGGCAGCTCCGGCGTCTCGCCATCGGCAAGCGCCATGATGGCACGGGCATAGGCATCGAACACTTCGGGGAACGGGGTGTGCGCTTCCAGCAGGTAGTAGACCAGCTCGTTGAGATAGAGGCCGTAGAAGAGGCGATCGCCACCGAGACGCAGGGAGTGATCCGGGCATTCGACCTGGGTGAGGTTCTTGAGATCACCCTTACCGCGCCAAGCGATGGTGAGCAGGGTAAAGGGTTGCAGCAGCCCCTTGAGAGGGGAGCGTGGCCCGCGAGAACCGCGAGCCACCAGAGTAAATCGGCCACTATCCTGGGTGAAGACCTCGACCAGCTGGCTGGTCTCCCGATAGGGCCGACTGTGGATGACGAAAGCCGGGGTCAGCAATCAGTCGTCGCCATACCCGAGGCTGCGCAGGGCGCGCTCATCATCAGCCCAGCCCGACTTGACCTTGACCCACAGCTCGAGGTGCACCTTGTTCTGGAACAGACGTTCCATATCGAGGCGCGCTTCGGTGCCGATGGTTTTGATCTTCTCACCCTTGTTGCCGATGACCATCTTCTTCTGACCATCGCGCTCGACCAGGATCAGGCCGTGGATGTGATAGAGGCCGTTTTCTTCCACCTTGAAGCGCTCGATCTCCACCGTCACCGAGTAGGGCAGCTCCTCGCCGGTGAAGCGCATCAGCTTCTCGCGGATGATTTCGGAGGCCATAAAGCGGGAGGAGCGGTCGGTCACGTAATCTTCCGGGAAGAAGTGGACGTTTTCCGGCAGCAGATCCTTGGCCCACTCGCGGATCTTCTCCACGTTGGTGCCCTTTTCGGCACTGATGGGCAGAATATGGGCGAAGTTCATCTGTTGGCCCAGCCACTCGAGGTGGGGCAGCAGATCTTCTTTCTCTTTGACGTTGTCAATCTTGTTGACCGCCAGCACCACAGGGCACTTGAGATTGCGCAGCTTGCCCAGCACCATCTCGTCGTCTTTGGTCCAGTGGGTACCGTCGACCATGAACACCACCATGGCCACATCACCCAGCGAACTGGTGGCGGCACGGTTCATCAGACGGTTGATGGCCCGTTTCTCTTCAATGTGCAGACCCGGGGTATCTACATAGATGGTCTGGTAGTTATCCTCGGTGTCGATCCCCAAAATCCGGTGACGGGTGGTCTGGGGCTTCTTCGAGGTAATGCTGACCTTCTGGCCAAGCAGCTTGTTGAGCAGGGTGGACTTGCCCACATTCGGGCGGCCCACGATGGCGACAAAGCCGCAGTAGGTAGTATCTGTCATGACAGTTTTTCCAATGCTTGCTGCGCCGCGGCCTGTTCGGCCTTGCGACGGCTGGTGCCGACCCCGACGAGGGGACCATCCAGACCTTCCACGTCACACTGGACAGTGAACTCCTGGTTGTGTGCCTCGCCCTTGACGTTGGTCACAGTGTAGGTCGGCAGGGATTTGCGGCTTCCCTGCAAAATTTCTTGCAGACGGGTCTTGGGATCTTTCTGCTCGATGCCCGGCTTGATCTCTTCCAGGCGGCTGGCGTACCAGCTCAGCAGCAGTGTCCGCACTGTCTCAAGATTGGTATCCAGATAGACGGCACCGATCACCGCCTCGACCGTGTCGGCCAGAATGGATTCGCGGCGAAAACCGCCGCTCTTGAGTTCGCCGGGGCCGAGGATCAGGTGATCCCCGAGATCAAACTCCCGGCCCAGTTCGGCCAGGGTCTTCTCGCGCACCAAGGTGGCGCGCATCCGGCTGAGATCCCCTTCCGCCGCTTGCGGGAAGCGGTGGAAGAGATCGTCGGCAATCACCAGACTCAAAATGGAGTCACCCAGAAATTCCAGTCGCTCATTGTGACGGGAACCGGCGCTGCGGTGAGTCAGCGCCCGGGTCAGCAGTTCCAGATCCGCAAAGACATGCCCGAGACGGGACTGCAGTCTGTTCATCTTGATATTCATTTACTTGATTCCGCCAATGCGGTTGAAGCGCACACCTGTCGGTACCCAACTTGGCAGCAGGGAGCCTTCTTCGCGCTCGAATTCAAAACTTATCCAGATAGCGACCGCCTTGCCGACCAGATTCTGCTCGGGCACAAAGCCCCAGAAGCGGCTGTCGGTGCTGTTGTCGCGGTTGTCGCCCATCACGAAATACTGGCCTTCCGGTACCACCCACTCGTCGGGGTAGGTGCCGGGCTGGCGATAGTAACGGCCAACCATGTCGGGCATCAGCGGATTGCGCAGGGTCTCGTGGGAGACATCGCCCAACTGCTCGGTATAGCGGTCAAGGGGGATCCCCATCTGGGTAAATTCGCCTCTTTGTTCAAACTTGACGTCGAGCTTCTTGAAGCCCGGGCACGTTTTCCCTTCCTGCTCTTCGCACTTGGGCCGGATCATCAGCTCCTTGTTGCGATAGATGACCCTATCACCCGGCATGCCGACGACCCGCTTGATGTAGTCAACGCGCGGTTCAAGGGGATACTTGAACACCACCACGTCGCCGCGCTTGGGCTCGCCAGTCTCGAGGAACTTGGTGTTGGTCACCGGGTCCCGCAGACCATAGGCAAATTTTTCCACCAGGATGAAGTCGCCCACCAGCAGGGTGGGCATCATGGAACCTGACGGGATCTGGAACGGTTCAAAAATGAACGAACGCAGGATCAGCACAAAGGTGATGACCGGGAAGACCCCGGCGGTCTGCTCAATCCAGACCGGCACGGGGGCGACCTTGGCCAGGGTCTTCTCATCCAGGTGGGCACCGCCATGGGCACGAGCCACGGCAATCTTGGCGGCGCGCTGCTTGGACCAAATCATCTTGTCCAGACACCAGATAACACCGGTGATCGCGCAGACCACCACCAGGATCAGGGAAAACGTGCTTGCCATCTATTAATCCTTTCCGACGTGGAGAATCGCGAGGAAGGCTTCCTGCGGCACGTCGACACGGCCGAGGGACTTCATCCGCTTCTTACCTTCTTTCTGCTTGTTCAGCAGTTTCTTCTTACGACTCACGTCACCACCGTAACACTTGGCGGTTACGTCTTTACGCAGAGCCTTGACGGTGCTGCGAGCGATGATCTGGTTGCCGATGGCCGCCTGAATGGCGATATCGAACATCTGGCGCGGGATCAGCTCGCGCATCTTCTCCACCACCTGACGACCGCGATACTGGGCGTTGTCCTTGTGGGTGATGATGGCCAGGGCATCGACGCGCTCACCGTTGATCATGATGTCCAGACGGACCATGTCGGAGGTTTCGAAACGCTTGAAGCCGTAGTCCAGCGAGGCGTAACCGCGACTGGTGGATTTCAGACGATCGAAGAAGTCGAGCACCACTTCTGCCATCGGGATTTCATAGGTCAGTGCCACCTGCTTGCCGTGGTAGACCATGTTGGTCTGCACGCCACGCTTCTCGATACAGAGGGTGATCACGTTGCCCATGTACTCCTGCGGCAGCAGGATATGACACTCGGCGATCGGCTCGCGCATCTCCTTGATGCTGGTGATGGCGGGCATCTGGGCCGGGCTGTCGATATGGATGGTGGAGCCGTCGGTCAGCTCGATCTCGTAGACTACGGTCGGCGCCGTGGTGATCAGATCCAGATCGTATTCACGCTCCAGACGCTCTTGAATGATCTCCATATGCAGCATGCCGAGGAAACCACAACGGAAGCCGAAGCCCAGCGCAGTGGAGCTCTCCGGTTCGAAGAACAGGGAGGCATCGTTCAGGGAGAGCTTGTCGAGGGCGTCACGGAACGACTCGTAGTCATCGCTGGAGATAGGGAACAGACCCGCATAAACCTGCGGCTTCACCTTCTTGAAGCCAGCCAGCGCCTTGTCGGCACCGTTCTTGGCCTGAGTCAGGGTATCGCCCACCGGCGCGCCGTGGATGTCCTTGATACCGCAGACAACCCAACCTACCTCGCCGCAACCCAGACCCTGGGTATCCACCTGCTTGGGCGTGAAGATACCGATACGATCGACACCCCACACCTGACCGGTGCTCATCACCTTGATCTTGTCGTTCTTCTTCAGGGAACCGTTCTTGATCCGCACCAAAGAGACAACGCCCAGATAGGAGTCGAACCAGGAGTCGATGATCAGCGCCTGCAGCGGGGCATCCGGGTCACCTTCCGGCGCCGGGATCTTGGCGACGATCTCTTCCAGCACCAGATCAACACCCAGACCGGTCTTGGCGGAGCAGCGCACCGCATCGACCGCGTCGATACCGACGATGTCTTCGATCTCCTCGGCAACCCGCTCGGGTTCTGCGGCCGGCAGGTCAATCTTGTTCAGCACCGGCACCACTTCCAGATCCATTTCCATGGCGGTATAGCAGTTTGCCAGAGTCTGTGCCTCAACCCCCTGGCCGGCATCCACCACCAGCAGCGCCCCTTCACAGGCCGCCAAAGAGCGGGAGACCTCGTAGGAGAAATCCACGTGGCCCGGGGTGTCGATAAAGTTCAGCTGGTAGGTGTTACCGTCTTGTGCCTGGTAGTTCAGGGTCACACTCTGTGCTTTGATGGTAATGCCGCGCTCGCGCTCCAGATCCATGGAGTCAAGCACCTGAGCCTGCATCTCGCGGTCGGACAAGCCACCGCAAGTCTGGATCAGACGGTCCGACAGGGTCGATTTACCGTGGTCGATGTGCGCAATAATCGAAAAGTTACGAATGTGTTTCATCGAGCAAGAGTCACTCAAAATTAGTTAAGGTCAGTTATGGAGGCGCGATTTTACTGGATAACCCGGCTGACGGCCATTCTTTAGTCGCCAGCGCCAGTGAAATAGCGCCTGTTCAGTCAGGGGAGGATGCGGACAGGGACCACGACGCCGAGCATCTGCGGGCCATAGCGCCCCTGATCCAGGCGGTTGGAAAAGTAACGAACCAGTAAAAAGCCCAGCACGCCCCCCAGCAGGCAGCAGAGAATGGTAATCCCCTCCCCGCCCGAGAGCAGCGGCGCCAGCCAGAGCTGCCCCAGCAAGGCGCCGGCCAACAGACAGAAAAGCGGCAGCACATAGACCAGCGCAGCCCCGCGCAGCAGACTCTCCTGCGGGATACCGAGCCTCACTTGCTGGCCAACCCGCACCTCGGCGGTCAGCCTGACTCGCAAGCGGGGAGCTTTCAGGGGAAACGCCTTGGCCACGGTGCCGGTACCGCAGTTGGCTTGCTGCTGACAACCACTGCAGGCGGAGCGACGCTCGCACTCCACCCAGGCATGGTCACCCTCAATGGCCACCACGGTCGCCAGCTCTTCACTCATCTCATTCACGGCAACACCTCGGGTTCACACAATCAGGGGATCTGACCACGACTCGCCACGCTCGGCAAGCGGGGAAGAACCCCGCATCCCCCGTTACTGCACCGCTTCGTTGCGGGCCAGCGGCTGGACCGACTCGGCGATGCGCTTGGCGGTTTCGGCAGGCACCTCACCGACCACGGTGATCTCGACCCCCACCTCGTTGACATAGCTCACCAGCGAGGTCGCCCCCTGGCGGATCAGCTGCTGGCGCACCGCCTGCTTGGGATCGACCCGGGAGACGTAGACCGAGAGATCCACCAGCCCGTCGGAGAGCATCATGTAATCCACCGGCATACTGGTGGTCACCAGCTGGTGCCGATCTTGCGACAGCACCTTGAAGCCATCGGGCAGCCAGGTGATCTGCCAGTTCAACTGCTGTTGTGGCGCTGGATAGGCATCCTCCAGCGCCAGCGCCGGAGGCTGCTTGCTGTTGGCCAGCTTCACCAGCCAGGGGGCCGGTTTGCTCTGCAGATCCAGCTCGACACCGAGTACCTGCTCCACCAGATTGCCTTCCCGCTCGACCATGTCGATCCGCAGCAGCAAGTGGCTCTGCTCGTCAATCCAGAGCACGAAACCATATTTGTCGGCCTCTTTAGGCACCAGCCTCACCACCTGCGCCACCACACCGGCAACCCGGCTACGGCCGGCCAGCACAGGATCATAGCTCTCCAGCACCTGTGCCAGCGGCATCTTCACCAGGGTCGACCAGATGCCGGGGAAGCGGGCATCCTTCAGGGTGTAGGGATCGTGGCTGTTTTCAAAGAAGGTGTATTCGTTCTGGCGCTGGAGATACTCGATCGCCTTGCCGTCGAGGTAACTGAGGTGGGCCACTTCCTTGCCGTTGATCACGGCATGGCTGATCCGGATCGGTTCAAGACGCCCCTGACGGGCCTTGACCATGGACAACTCGAAATTCTGTTGCTGCACGGCACTCTGCATCTGCTGCAACAAGGCCTCGGCCGACTTATCGTCGGCCGAGGCCTTGGCACTGATCAGCAGGAGAGAGGCCAGCAAAATACGGCTGGACTGGCGCACGTTTGTATCCCTGACAATTCGTTATTGTTGGATCTGTCTGTCTTGCAACAGGCGCTGCTGCAACTGGTGGTCACGCAAGAAGGCGTTAATCCGCTCCCGCTGCTCCTGCATCTGCTGTTCGGTCAGCCCTTGCTGACGGGCACGGGCGCCATCCTGTTGCGGATAGTGAACACTCACAGGCGCCGCACTGCCACCGATTGGAATGGTATTGAGCACCGGATTGGCCGGAACGCCATCCTGTCCCTGATACTGCTGCACCCCGAAGATAACGGCAGCGGCCACAGATGCCGCAATGGCATATTGACCCAATTGCTGACCGACACGGCGGAACAACGGAACCACATTAGAATCTGTCTTGACCGGTGCAACGGCAGGTTGCAGCACGGGAGCCGTCTCGACCGGCTTGGGTGCCAGTATGGTGGGCTCATCCTCCAGCGCAGCCATGATGCAGTCACTGAGATCCAGTTGCAGATTGACCGGCAGGTCACCCCGCATGGCATCGCCGATCAGGTGGTAACGACCCCAGGTATCTTGCAAGTCGGAGTCCATCCCCAGCTCGTTCAGTACCTCTGCATCACTCAGGTCACCATCCATCAGGGCAGAGATTTGCTCTTTATTTGCCATAAGTTAACCCGTCTTTCCCCAGTTAATTCTCGATCAGAGGTTGCAGCTTTTTATCGATTGCTTCCCTCGCCCGGAAGATACGGGATCTGACCGTACCCACTGGGCAATCCATGATTTCGGCAATCTCTTCGTAGCTCAGCCCTTCCAGTTCGCGGAGGGTGATAGCTGTCCTCAGGTCTTCCGGCAATGCCTCTATGGCTGAAAACACGGTGCGTTTGATCTCGTCAGTCAGCGCCAGGTTTTCGGGGGTTGAGACCTCTTGCAAGGCCTCACCACCACCATAAGACTCCGCTTCGTCAGCCTCCACATCACTGCTGGGCGGCCTGCGCCCCTGGGAGGTGAGATAATTCTTCGCCGTGTTCACGGCAATTCGGTACAACCAGGTGTAAAAAGCACTTTCGCCACGGAATGTCGGCAATGCACGGTAGGCTTTTATAAAGGCCTCTTGCGCCACATCGGGCACATCACCGGGATTGTTGACATACCTGGCAACCAGGTTGACCACCTTATGCTGGTATTTTTTTACCAACAGGTTGAAAGCTGCTTTATCGCCGCGCTGGACCCGTTCAACCAGCTGTTCGTCCAGTAGATTCTGGTCGCTCATCAGAGCCGTAAAACCCCCATCAGGTTATCGTTTTTCTTTTCCGGCCCTTCCTAAGCGCACAAGTTCAGACAGGGAGAATCAGAGAAAGTTCGCTTCAATTGAAAAAAATGTGATGCAGGCTGCATCCTCGCCCTCGCTTGGGCTACCATGGTGCCAGTTCTTAATCCAGGCCAATGATACTTATGAAAGCAAGTGTTGAATACCTTTGCGATGTACTGATCATTGGCAGCGGTGCCGCTGGTTTGTCCCTCGCGTTGCGATTGGCAGACCACGCCAAAGTCCTGGTTCTGAGCAAGGGGCACATCAGTGAAGGGGCCACTTTCTATGCGCAAGGAGGCATCGCTGCCGTTTTCGACGAAACCGACAGCATCGAATCCCACGTGAGCGACACGCTCAACGCGGGCGCCGGGTTGTGTGACCCGGCAGTGGTGGAGTTCACCGCACGCCACGCCCGCGAGTCCATCCAGTGGCTCATTCAGCAAGGGGTCCCCTTCGATCAGGAGGAGAACGCCGACGGCGAGTCCCAGTACCACCTCACCCGGGAAGGGGGCCACAGCCATCGCCGCATCTTCCACGCGGCCGACGCCACCGGCAAGGCGGTGCAACTGACCCTGATCGATCAGGTGCGCGCCCACCCCAATATCCAGCTGATGGAGCGCTTCAACGCGGTCGACCTCATCACCACCCGCAAGCTCAACCTGCCAGGCAACAAGGTGCTGGGCGCCTACGTCTGGAACCGCAACGCCGAGCAGGTCGAGGTGATCCGTGCCCGTTTCGTGGCACTGGCCACCGGTGGTGCCTCCAAGGTCTACCAGTACACCTCCAACCCGGATGTGAGCTCTGGCGATGGCATCGCCATGGCATGGAGGGCCGGCTGCCGGGTGGCGAACCTGGAGTTCAACCAGTTCCACCCCACCAGCCTGTTCCACCCGGACGACCCCAACTTCCTGCTGACCGAAGCGCTGCGTGGCGAGGGAGCCTATCTGCGCCGCCCGGACGGCAGCCGCTTTATGCCGGAGTTTGACGAGCGGGCCGAGCTGGCGCCGCGGGATATCGTCGCCCGCGCCATCGACCACGAGATGAAGCGGCTCGGGGCGGATTGCATGTATCTGGACATCAGCCACAAACCGGCCGATTTCATCATCAAGCACTTCCCGACCATTTATGAACGCTGCCTCGCGGTTGGCATCGACATCACCAAGGAGCCGATGCCCATCGTTCCAGCCGCCCACTACACCTGTGGCGGCGTGATGATCGACAACAACGGCCAGACCGATATCCCCGGCCTCTACGCCATAGGTGAAGTGACCTACACCGGTCTGCACGGCGCCAACCGTATGGCCTCCAACTCCCTGCTGGAATGCGTGGTCTATGCCCATCAGGCGGGGGCCGACATTCTGGCCAAGCTGCCGATGAGTGTGGAGCCGCCGCGCCTGCCGGTGTGGGACGAGAGCAAGGTGGAAGATTCCGACGAACTGGTGGTGATCCAGCACAACTGGCACGAGCTGCGGCTGATGATGTGGGACTACGTGGGGATAGTGCGTACCAACAAACGCCTGGCCCGCGCCAAGCGCCGCATCGACCTGCTCAAGCAGGAGGTGCAGGAGTACTACGCCAACTTCCGCGTCTCCAACAACCTGCTGGAGCTGCGCAACCTGCTGCAGGTGGCCGAGCTTATCGTCAACTGCGCCCTGCAGCGCAAGGAGTCGCGCGGCTTGCACTACAACCTGGATCATCCGGATATGCTGCCGGACTCCAAGCCAACCGTGCTGACCCCGGAGCGGGATTAATCCCCCTTCCCGCCAAGCGTTACAGCAATCAGTGACCCCGCCCCGGCGGGGTCAATTGTTTTCAACCGCTTTTCAGCCACAAAAGAGTGTCGCCAGCCACATGGCAACAGCTTATCGCGATAAATCAGCGCATGGTCATCACGGAAAGCAGGCGTCAGCGCCGGGACGGCAGAAAGTGGATGGCTCGCGCCAGCAGGCGGTAATGTTCGGGGGGAAGGGCATCGGAGAAGAGCCACAGTTGCCGTGGCGACACAGCTCCACTCTCTTGCGGATCGGGACAAAGCGCCAGCCTGAGCACACCGGGCAGAATGCGGCTTTTCTTGTCAAGCTGATAGCGACGACCTTGCCACTGTAGCCACTGGCCATCCCAGACGAGCTCGCACGGGGGCGCGGCGAGCGCACGCCAGCTCAGCCAGAGCGCCGCCAGCCAGACGGGCAGCAACAGTGCCCACTGCCAACCGGCAATAAGGCCAGCCACCGGCCAGAGCAGCAACAAAAAGAGGGCCACCAGCAAATATTGCTGATGACGGGAGGGGTGAACCGTAATGATCACCCGCTCCACGGTATTACCCCTGGCGGTCGTGGCGCGCCTGATTGCGCTCCAGGATCATCGGGATCATGGCGGCAAATGCGGGATCGGCAGGGACACCATGACCCATGCACCATTTGAACAGATCCGGATCGTCGCTCGCCAGCAGGCGGATAAAGGTCTGCTGATCGGCTTCGCTCAGGGAGTCGAACTCGTGTTCGAAAAAGGGCATAAAGATCACATCCAGCTCGAGCATACCGCGACGGCAGGCCCACTTCAGGCGGGATTTTTCAACTGGGCTCAACATGGCACTCTCCTTACAAAGACCGGGGGATGGTACCAGCTGGATTTTCCGGCTGACAAACATTAGTTACGTCTTTACCATGCAGCTCACATACTTTCTCTCTGGAATACCATCGTGAGCCTGCAACCACCTGTTTTTCCTGCCGAGCCGACCCGCTTCCCCCTGACCAAGCTGGCCATCACCCGTATCAGCGGCCAGGATCGCGCCAAATATCTGCAAGGTCAGGTCACCTGTGATGTCAACGCCCTGCAACCGGGGCAACAGACCCCGGGCGGCCACTGTGATCCCAAGGGCAAGCTGTGGAGCAATTTCCGCCTGCTCTGCCTCGACGACAGTCTGCTGCTACTGACCAGCCCTTCGGTACTTGAGCGTCAGCTGCCGGAGCTGAAGAAATTTGCCGTCTTCTCCAAGGTCGAGATCGCCGCCGATGAGCGTCACGCCACCGGGATCGCCGGTACGGGCAGCGATGGGTGGATCGCCGAGCAGTTTGGCCTTCTGCAGAGCGGTCTTATCGACGGCGGCATGGCGGTGAAGATTGAGCAGGATCGCTGGCTGCTGGTGAGCAATCAACAAGCCGACGCCCTGCCGCAAGGTGACGAGTCACTCTGGTGGGGGCTCGAGATCAAGGCGGGTCTGCCGCATATGGAAGCGGTGCATCAGGGGGAGTTCATCCCGCAGATGCTCAACCTGCAGGCACTGGACGGCATCAGCTTCAACAAGGGCTGCTACATGGGGCAGGAGACGGTGGCCCGCGCCAAGTATCGCGGCGCCAACAACCGTGCCCTGTTCCTGCTGGCGGGGACTACCGGCGAGCCGGTCGCCAGCGGCGATACCCTGGAGCTGCAACTGGGTGACAACTGGCGCCGCAGCGGCATGGTGCTCAACGCCTGGCAACAGGCCGGGCAGGTGTGGCTCACCGCCGTACTGCCGAAGGATACCGAGGCTGACGCCCAATTCCGCCTCAAGCAGGACGAAGGCTCCCGCCTCACCCTGCAACCCCTGCCTTACGCCCTGACCGAGTAAGGTCGGCTAGCGAGGCACCCGCGCCAGCAGGGCCTCCTTCAACCAGCGCCCCGCCTGCCCCAGCGGGCGGGCGCGATGCCACTGCAACTCCAGCGCCAGCGCGTGGCTGGCGATAAAGTCCGGCTCCAGCACCACCACTTCGCCGCGAGCCAACGGCTGATGCAGCAGAAATTCCGGAATGGCGGACCAGCCAAGGCCCCGCTTGACCAGCTCCAGCACCCCGAGATCCCCCTCGACCCACCACACCTGAGCCGAGATACGAAAACGCTGGCGCTCGCTCCCTTCCCGTCGGCCGGTCACCATCAGCTGACGAGCCCCCTGCAGATCGACCTCCCGCAGCGGCTGCTTGCGGGCCAGCGGATGATCCGGTGACACCACCAGCGGCATGGTCACTTCCCCCAGCGAACGGGCGACGATCTCCCGCTGGGGATGCACCTTCTGATAACTGATGCCAAGCTGGGCCCGCCCAGTCACCAGCATCTCGGTCACATCCTCCATCAACGGGAAGAGCAGCTCCAGCTCCACGGTCGGGTAGCGAGTGGCGAACTCCTCCAGCAGGGTGCCGAGCCAGGGGAGGTGGGAGTCATCATCGATGGCCAGGGTGAGGCGTGTCTCCACCCCGGCCGCCAGTTCGCCGGCGATGGACTGCAACCGCTCGCTCTGCGCCAGCAGGATCCCCGCCTCCTGCACCATGCGGGCCCCCGCCTCCGTCAGTTGCGGATAGCGGCCGCTGCGGTCAAACAGGGTAAGCGCCAGATCGATCTCCAGATTGGCGATGGCGCTGCTCACCACCGACTGCGCTTTGCCCAGCTTGCGGGCGGCAGCGGAAAACGAGCCGGTTTCGGCGGCCGCCAGCAAGATCCTCAGTTGTTCCAGTGATGGCGTCATCTTATGGCCCTCCGGCAAGCCCTCTCATCCATCTATTTTAGCGATGGATACCAACATGAATCTATCGCTAAAGTTCTATAGATTAACCTGCAATCCGTGAATGAACCTGATTGAGAGAGTGACTTATGCGTACCCGTAACGATCGCCTGCGCCATGCCATTGGCTTTGAATTCATTGGCCTGCTGATTGCCGCCCCGCTGGCCAGCTGGGTTACCGGGGTCGGGCTCAACCATATGGGCCCGCTGGCACTGTTCTTCTCGGTGCTGGCCACCGTCTGGAACTACATCTACAACATCGGAGTCGACAAGCTGCTGCTGAAATATCAGGGCCATACCCACAAGACCCTGTGGCAACGGGTGCTGCATACCTTCGGCTTTGAGGGCGGTCTGCTGATCGTCGCGCTGCCGGTCATGTCCTGGTGGCTGAGCGTCAGCCTGCTGGAGGCGCTGGTGCTGGATCTGGGCTTCGTCGTCTTCTACCTGATCTATGCCTTCGTCTACAACTGGGGCTATGACAAAGTGTTCCCCATCCCCCGCGAAGTGCCGCACGGCATGCCACAAGAGGCGCGCTAAGGCACGAATCAGTTGGATTGAAACCGAGAAGTGAAGGTCAACGAGGGAAGGCAACAGAAGAAACGATACGGCCCCACCATGGCAGACATGATGGGGCCGCAACAGGGATCAGCGCTGGCAGGCCGGCTGATTCAGAGGTAAGGATTCAGGCCTGCCCGTCGCTCAAGCCTGGGCTTTGAGCTCTTCGCCGCTCTCGTCGGCAGCGACAGCCTCTTCAGGCTGGGCCTGAGTTACCTGCAGCGCTTCCAGCTCGCTCTGATAATCGCTCAGGATCTGCTGGGCAACCGCCATATCTCCCTTGTGTTTGCGCTCGAACAGATGGTGCTGCACCACGCCGTTGAGATACTCCACCGTGATGGGCTGCTCCAGGGTGGCCATCAGCTCCTCTCTCTCCAGCTCGGCATTGATTTCATCGGCGGTCGTGCGCAGCAGCCCGGCCAATTGAACCAACATGCGGCGCTCACCTTCGCGCAGCAGGCTCAACATGCGGTTTCTCTGCTGCTCATTCTGTTGGGTCATACATTTCCTTACGTCAATTGGGAACAAGCCCGCTCATTCTGCCCTGTCCCCATGACAGCGTCTATCTCATGCCCCCCACAAATTTTTGGCGCTGGCTCACAAATGGCTACAGATGCTATTTGAAGCGGCTCTGGGGTATAGTAGCCGCTGATTTTCAGGCGCTTTTTTCACCTTCATCCGCAGACAGGGATGAGACGGCAAGGGCGCCTGCCCGGTTTACCCCAACGAGGTGAAGATCCGCTTTATGACCGACGCCATTGTGGTGCTCTGCACCTGCCCAGATCAAACCAGTGCCGACCTTCTCTGCGAGCAGCTGCTGAACCAGCGGCTGGCCGCCTGCATCAATCAACTGCCGGGCATTACCTCCGTCTATCGCTGGCAAGGCAAGGTGGAGCGCGCCACCGAGATCCAGCTCATCATCAAATCCCGCCTGCCACTCTTTGCCGAGTTGCAGGCATGTATTCAAGCCAATCACCCCTATGAGGTGCCCGAGCTGCTGGCCCTGCCGGTGAGTGCCGGACTACCTGCCTATCTCGACTGGCTCAATGGGGAGACCTCATGACGTTCATCCGCTTGCTCTCTCCCCTGCTGCTGCTCTGTGCCCTGTTGACGACAGCGGTGGGCAGCTCCCCTGCCCACGCCAGCGGCGCCGATCTGCTCAGCTCGCTGGGCATTGAGGCCAATGCCAAACCCAAATTTTTGCAGGTCGATGAGGCCTTTCAGATCGAGAGCGAACAGCGTGGCGATCAGCTGCAGCTAACCCTCCACATCGCCGACGACTACTACCTCTATCGCCACAGCTTGCGCTTCAAGGGGAACAACCTCACCTTCAGCGAGCCGACCCTGCCGGAAGGCACCGAGCACGAGGATGACTTCTTCGGCAAGACCCGGGTCTACTACCAGCAGGTGAGCATCGCGGTGCCGCTCAAAGAAGTGGGCGACGGCGCCACCCTGCGGGTGCGCTATCAGGGCTGCACCGACGGCCTCTGCTACCCGCCGACCGACAAGCTGATCGATGTAACCCCGCTGGTCACGGCAACCACCGCATCCGCCGCTGAAATGGCACAAAGCGTCGCACCGGTTAGCCAGCAGGATCAGCTGGCCGCAGCCCTCGGCCATCAGGGGTTCTGGCTCAGCATCGTCGCCTTCTTCGCCCTGGGATTGGGGCTCGCCTTCACCCCCTGCGTCTTCCCCATGTACCCGATCCTGACCGGCATCATCGCCGGTGCCGGCCATCGCCTCTCTACCAGTCGCGCCTTCCTGCTCTCTCTGGTCTATGTGCAGGGGATGGCGGTCACCTACACCTTGCTGGGGCTGGTAGTGGCCTCGGCAGGTCTGAAATTCCAGGCGGCGCTGCAACACCCCTATGTGCTGATCGGCCTCTCGGTGATGTTCGTGCTGCTGGCCCTCTCCATGTTCGGACTCTATACCCTGCAACTGCCGAGCAGTTTGCAAACCCGTCTCTCCGGCCTCTCCAACCGCCAGCAGGGGGGCTCAGTAGTCGGGGTCGCCATCATGGGGATGATCTCCGGGCTGGTCTGCTCCCCCTGCACCACGGCGCCGCTCTCGGGGGCGCTGATCTATGTTGCACAGAGCGGCGATCTCTGGCTCGGCGGGGCGGCGCTCTATGCCCTCTCGCTCGGGATGGGGCTACCGCTGCTGCTGCTCGGCACCTCAGGTGGCAAGCTGCTGCCCAAGGCGGGCGCCTGGATGGATGTGATCAAGCAGCTGTTTGGCTTCGCCCTGCTGGCAGTGCCGATCCTGCTGCTGTCACGGCTCTGGAGCGATCAGATTGCCACTCTCGCCTGGCTCGGCTGGGGGCTGCTGCTGTGCGGTTATCTCTATCACCACAACCAGCACCAGCCCCACTCGGTGGCCAAAAGCGTGCGCGGCTTCGTGCTGTTGCTGGCGATGATCAGCGCCGTGGTGGTGGGCAAGGATCTGCTGCAACCGGCCCCCCCTGCTGCCATCACGGCGGATGCCAGTCAAACGGCACCGCAGTTTATCCGCATCAAGACGCTGGATGATCTCAAGGTGCAGCTGGCCGCCGCTCGCGGCAAGCCGGTGCTGCTCGACCTCTACGCCGACTGGTGCGTCGCCTGCAAGGAGTTCGAGCACAAGACCTTCAGCGATCCCACGGTGAGGGAGCGCTTCGGCCAGATGGTGCTGCTGCAGGCGGATGTTACCGCCAACGACGATGCCGATATCGAGCTGCTCAACAGTCTCAATGTGCTGGGGCTGCCGACCCTGATCTTCTTCGACCGCGAGGGCAAGGAGCTGACAGGGCAGCGGGTCACCGGTTTTATGGGGCCTATCCCCTTTGCCAAACATCTCGAGATGGTAAGTGATGCACACTGAGTTGCGTCGGCTGCAGACAAGCGATGCACCTGCCTTGCAGCGGCTGTTCGAACAGGCCCCCTCCTATCAGGCGGCGGTGAGCAATGCCCCTCTCTCTGCACAGGCAGGAGAAGAGGAACTTGTCGCATGCCCATCCGGCCTGCCTCTCTCCGACAAACATCTCATCGGCCGCTGGGAGCAGGGAGAACTCACCGCTGTCATTGATCTGCTGCGCGGCTACCCCAATCTAGACACCGCCTATCTGGGTCTGTTACTGGTGGGGGAACCCTGGCAAGGGAGTGGCCGTGGTCAGTCGCTCTATCTTCACGCCTGCACGCTGGCAAGCTCATGGGGGGCTACCCGGCTTCGCCTGTCAGTAATTGCCAGCAATGAGAGTGCTCTATCCTTCTGGCTGCGCAGAGGCTTCACCGAGTGCTATCGCCGCGAGGTGGCAGGTTATCGAGCCGAGGCCATCGTGCTGGAACGTTCACTGGAACCGTGAGCCGAGGTTTGCCGCCGCGCATTCGCGTGGCACAATCGCCCCTCTCGTTTTGCACTTGTCCGGAGTTTTGATGAAAAAGTGGTTCATCCCCCTGCTAGCCCTCTGGCTTTATGGTTGCAGTGCAGGGCCCGGTGAAGAGGATATCCGGAGCCAAGTTACCGCCAGGTTGCTGGCCGAGACAGACGCCAACCTGTTCGAAATCAGCAACTTCACAATCCTCGGCAAGGAGGAGCGGATGGAGGGGGTCTATCTGGTCAAGGTGAGTTACCAGCTCCACTTCAAGCAGGGGCTCGATCAGTTGCAGGTGTTGCACGACGAGGATCTGGTCTACGACCGGGTTGGCCCCTTCCAGCAGGAGATGGGGCTGATGGAGCTCGAGCGCAAATTTGGCGAGTTCGAGGCGGGCCAGGTGCTGCCACAAGAGGCAGAGGTGTGGATGATGAAGGACGAACAGGGCTGGCGACTGGCGGAACCGGCCCAATAAAGGGCTACCCGCCCCTTACGCACTGCAACGACTCTCCTGCCGTTGCCAACCAGCTCAAACCTGGGTATCGACCCGATACCCTTTTCGCTCGGCGGTTTCGCTCGGCAACTTGCTGGCCAACCCTGACAGCACCTCCTTGAGGGTGACCCCGCTCTCTGCCGCACCACTGCTCTCCAGCAGCTTGGTCAGCTGGCTCTGCAAGGGGTTGACCGCTTCACGCTCGGCTCCTTGCTCGCTCTCTTTTTCCTGTCCGCCCTGCTGATCCAGCGTCTCGAGCAGGCGCTCCAGATCCCGCTTGAGCGGGTTCTCACTGCTGTCGGCGATGGCGAGTTTGCGCTGTTCCTGCTCTTGCCGCTGTTGTTGCTGCAATGCCAGCTGTTGTTCCTGCTGCTGTTGCAGGGAGCCCATCATGGTGTTGATGAACGCTTCCAGCGAGTCCCTGATTGAAACAGTGCCACCGCCGCTGCTCTCCCCTTGCGGTGACAGCCCCAGCTCATCCAGCACAGCGCCAAGGTCGCGCACCAGGCTGTCACTGCCCGTTGATGGTGAAGTTGCAGCCCTCTCCTGTGCCTGCACAGCGGAAGAACCCTGCCGTTGCGCCAGCGGACTAAGCCCGCCTGACGCGACCACATTTATCTCCATCTTGGCCCTCCTCCCCCCGTCTCCAGCCCTTTCTCGGCAAATATTCGGCAATCTGTCAAATCCTTGCCCCTTGGCAGATAACCGCTCTCACACCTAAAAGATAGTGCCAACGGGACGAGATTGGCGCGAATGCATCTTTTGGTCTATAGGGCGGAACGATAGTGCTAACCCGCTATAAACAAGGGGTTGGCAAAAAGGGCCACGTTCAGCCATCACTGCGCAGGCTGACAATGGGGGTCAGAAGATATCCTTCATCCGGTGCCACAGCATACCCAAAGCCAGCAGCGGGGAGCGCAGCGCCGGGCCGCCGGGGAAGGTGATATGGGGCACGCTGGCAAAGAGATCGAAGCCCCGGCTCTCGCCGCGGATCGCCTCGGCCACCAGCTTGCCCGCCATGTGGGTGGCATTGAGGCCGTGACCCGAATAGGCCTGGGCGTAGAGCACGTTGGGGTGTTCCTTGAGACGGCCAATCTGCGGCAGCCGGTTGGCGCCGATCCCGATCATGCCTCCCCACTGAAACTCGATGGCAGTGCCAGCGAGCTCGGGGAAGACCCGCAGCAGCTTGGGCAACATAAAGGCCTTGATATCGCGAGGATCCCGGCCGGAGTAGTTGCAGGCGCCGCCAAACAGCAGGCGGCCATCGGCAGAGAGGCGGTAGTAGTCGAGGGCAACATTCTGATCGCACACCGCCATGTTTTGCGGCAGCAATCGCTGGCGCAAGCGGCGATCCAGCACTTCGGTGGCGAGGATGTAGGAGCCCGCGGGCAGTACCCGCCCCCCCAGCTCCGGATTGAGGTCATTGAGATAGGCGTTGCAACCGATCACCAGATAATCGGCGGTGACCCGGCCGTGGGCGGTGGTCACCTCCACCTGCTTGCCGTAATCGATATGGGTCACTCTGGAGTGTTCAAACAGGGAAACCCCGAGGCTGGCAGCGGCGCGCGCCTCGCCCAGCGCCAGATTGAGGGGATGGAGATGGCCGGAGCCCATGTCGATAAGACCGCCGATATAGCGATCCGACCCCACCACTGTATGGATATCTTCGCGCGGGACCAGTTTGAGTTCGTGCTCATAGCCGAGGCTCGCCAGATGCGCGAGATCCTCTTCAAAGCCGGCCAGATGGCGCTGACGGGTAGCCAGATCGCAGTAGCCCCAGGTGAGATCGCACTCGATCTTGAAACGCTCCACCCGCTCGCGCACCAGTTGCACTGCCTCCAGCCCCATCAGGTCGAGCTCGCGAACCCCCTCCTCACCGATCCAGCGGGCAAACTGGCTGGTGTCGTGGCCGATACCGCGAATAAGCTGACCGCCGTTGCGCCCAGAGGCGCCCCAGCCGATACGGTTGGCCTCCAGCAAGGCGACCTTGTAACCGGCATCAGCCAGATTGATAGCGGTATTGAGACCGGTAAAACCGCCGCCGATGATGCAGACGTCAGCCTTGTGCTCCCCCTCCAGCTCGGGCCACTGTTGCGAGTCGTTGCGGGTGGCCGCGTAGTAGGAGGCGACGTGCTCCTGATATCCGTTGTGCTTTCCTGCCTGCATACTCAGCATCCTGCCTTGGTTGCAAATTGTTTAATAAAATAAGCAAAGTTATTTCGATAATACCCAGTTCCTCCTCCACTCACCAACCGGTGCGGATCACAGAAATGCAAAAGGCGCCCCGAAGGGCGCCTTTTCATGCAATCAAGGTGCTGTAACGAATTACAGTACGTCGATGGCGTTCAGGTCGGAGAATGCTTTCTCCAGACGAGCGATCATGGAAGTCTGACCTTCACGCAGCCATACGCGCGGATCGTAGTACTTCTTGTTCGGCTTGTCGGCGCCTTCCGGGTTGCCCAGCTGGCCTTGCAGGTAAGCTTCGTTCTTCTTGTAGAAGTTCAGCAGACCTTCCCAGGTTGCCCACTGGGTGTCGGTGTCGATGTTCATCTTCACTACGCCGTAGGAGATGGACTCGCGGATCTCTTCCAGAGTGGAACCTGAACCACCGTGGAATACGAAGTCCAGAGACTTGGCTGGAACGCCAAACTTCTCGGAAACGTACTTCTGGGAAGCGTCCAGGATGGACGGGGTCAGCTTGACGTTACCCGGCTTGTATACACCGTGTACGTTACCGAAGGAGGCAGCGATGGTGAAACGCGGGCTGATCTTGGACAGACGCTCGTAAGCGTAGGCAACATCTTCCGGCTGGGTGTACAGAGCGGACTGATCCATGTGGCTGTTGTCAACGCCGTCTTCTTCGCCACCGGTGCAACCCAGTTCCAGCTCCAAAGTCATGTTCATCTTGGCCATGCGGGTCAGGTACTCGCAGCAGATGTCGATGTTCTCTTCCAGAGACTCTTCGGACAGATCCAGCATGTGGGAGGAGAACAGCGGCTTGCCGGTTTCAGCAAAGTGCTTCTCGCCCGCTTCCAGCAGACCGTCGATCCACGGCAGCAGCTTCTTGGCAGCGTGGTCGGTGTGCAGGATTACCGGCACGCCGTAAGCTTCGGCAACAGCGTGAACGTGCTTGGCACCAGAGATGGCACCCAGGATGGCAGCTTTCTGACCTTCCAGCTTCAGACCCTTACCGGCGGTGAACACGGCACCACCGTTGGAGAACTGAACGATAACCGGCGCTTTAACCTTGGCGGCAGCTTCCAGTACGGCGTTCACGGAGTCGGTACCAACGCAGTTTACGGCCGGCAGAGCAAAGCCGTTCTCTTTAGCGATGGCGAACACTTTCTGAACGTCATCACCAGTGATCACGCCGGGTTTTACGAAGTCGAAAATTTTCTTAGACATGTTTAATCGTCCTGTCTCGTATGCCGTTAATAAAAAATGGGGGGTTCATCATGAACCGGCACAGCGGGCACATGATAAACGAAACGGGAGGCTTTTGCCCCCCGTTCCGGGTCAATTAGGCTTTGGCGCGCTGTTCCAGAATCGCAACAGCCGGCAGTACCTTGCCTTCTACGAACTCCAGGAAGGCGCCGCCGCCAGTGGAGATGTAGGAGACTTTGTCAGCGATGCCGAACTTGTCGATGGCAGCCAGGGTGTCGCCACCGCCAGCGATGGAGAAGGCTGGGGAAGCAGCGATGGCTTCAGCGATAACCTTGGTGCCTTCAGCAAACTGGTCAAACTCGAATACACCAACCGGGCCGTTCCACAGGATGGTCTTGGCGTTCATGATGATGTCAGCCAGAGCCTTGGCAGAATCCGGGCCGATGTCGAAGATCATGTCGCCGTCGGTCACGTCAGAGACGGACTTGATGGTCGCCGGAGTGGACTCGGAGAACTCGGCACCTACAACCACGTCGGTGGTCACAGGAATGTTGGTCTCGGCAGCCAGTTTCTTGGCGGTGTCGATCAGATCGTGCTCGCACAGGGACTTGCCGACGTTGTGACCGGCAGCAGCGATGAAGGTGTTGGCGATGCCACCACCGACAACCAGCTGGTCAGCGATCTTGGAGAGGGATTCCAGAACGGTCAGCTTGGTGGAGACCTTGGAGCCGCCAACGATGGCAACCATCGGGCGCTCGGGCTTCAGCATGGCTTTGCCCAGCGCTTCCAGTTCACCCGCCAGCAGCGGACCAGCACAAGCGACCGGAGCGAACTGGGCAACACCATAGGTGGAACCTTCGGCGCGGTGAGCAGTACCGAACGCATCCATTACAAAGACATCACACAGGGCGGCGTATTTTTTGGCCAGCTCTTCGGTGTTCTTCTTCTCGCCTTTGTTGAAGCGGCAGTTTTCCAGCACAACCAGCTCACCGGCAGCGACTTCTACGCCATCCAGGTAATCCTTGGCCAGGCGAACCGGGCAGGACAGAGCGTCTTTCAGATAGTTGACAACCGGAGCCAGGGAGAATTCTTCGTTGTATTCACCCTCGGTCGGACGACCCAGGTGGGAGGTGATCATCAGCTTGGCGCCCTTTTCCAGAGCCAGCTTGATGGTCGGCAGAGTCGCAACGATACGTGCATCGGAGGTGACCTTGCCGTCTTTTACCGGTACGTTCAGGTCAGCACGGATCAGAACGCGTTTACCCGCCAGATCCAGGTCAGTCATCTTGATAACAGACATATTCAGTCCTCTATATTTTCCAGGTAATGTTAAAAACAGTAACCTTTCGCCCGGGGCAGGCTCAGCCTGCGGCCATCATGGCCCGGGTGGTATCCAGCATCCGGTTTGCGAAGCCCCATTCGTTATCGCACCACATCAACATCTTGACGAGGTTGGCATCGCTCACCCGGGTCTGGGTACCATCAATGATGCAGGAGTGTGCATCATGATTGAAGTCTACGGAGACCAGCGGTTCTTCCGTGTAATCCAGAATACCGTGTAATGTACCTCTGGATGCCCGTTGCAGGGCTTGATTTACGTCAGTAACTGTCACTTTTTTACGAACAGTAATACTGAGATCCATCGCTGTTACATTGATGGTCGGCACCCGCACCGCGATCGCCTCAAACTTGCCGGCGAAGTGGGGCAGGATACGCTCCAGCCCCTTTGCCAGCTTGGTATCCACCGGAATGATGGACTGACTGGCAGCGCGGGTTCGGCGCAAGTCACTGTGGTAGGCATCGATGACTTGCTGATCATGCATGGCCGAATGAATTGTCGTAATAGTACCACAATTTATCTCGAATTCTCGATGCAATGTTTCAATGACCGGCACCACGCAGTTGGTGGTACAGGAGGCGTTGGAGACGATCCGCTCCGCTCCGGTGAGGGTATGATGGTTGACCCCGTAGACCACGGTGGCATCCACATCGGCATCCGCCGGGTGGGAGAAGAGTACCTTGCCCGCCCCCGCCGACAGATGCAGCTCGGCATCGGCCCGCGAGCCGAATACCCCGGTGCAATCGAGCACCACATCGACCCCCAGCGCCCGCCACGGCAGCTTTGACGGATCCCGCTCGGCAAACAGGGAGATGAGATCCTCCCCCACCAGCATGCTGTTGCCCGCCAGTTGCACCGGATGGTGGAAGCGACCGTGACTGGTATCGTAACGGGTCAGGTGCACCATGGCCTCGGGGGCCGCCAGCTCGTTGATGGCGACGATCTTGATGGTCTTGTCGCGCCCGCTTTCATAGAGGGCTCGCAACACGTTGCGACCGATCCGCCCGTAACCATTGATGGCAATCTTGATCATCGAGAATCCGTTTCCTTGAACCAGCAACAGGGCGGCGCACCGGCCGCCCGGGAGCCCCGGCTACGACAGCAGGGCCTCCTTGAATTCACCGCGGGCCAGCAGTGCGGCCCCGAATACCCCGGCACTGTCACCAAGGGCAGGAGCAATAATGGGGGTTGCGAAGCGGGGATTAAAGAGGAAGGGCAAAATTGTCTGCCGTCCGGCGCTGTAAAGGCTCTGCACATTGCCCACCCCACCACCGATGACGATCACATCCGGGTCGAGAATATTGACCACATTGGCCAGCGCCTGACCAAACAGCAGATGCAGCCGGTCGATGGTGAGCTTGGCCACATGATCGTGAGCCGTGGCGGCCGCGATTTGGGCGAGCGAGAGGCGGCGCTTGGCCTTGGCCTCGTACCAGGCCTCCAGCGCCGGGCCGCTGATCAGGGTCTCGACGCAGCCACGCTTGCCGCAGTAGCACTCGGGGCCATCGGGGGAGAGCACATTGTGGCCCCACTCACCGGCGATGCCGTGGTGGCCATTGAGGATCTGGCCGTTGATGACGATGCCGGAGCCGACCCCGGTGCCCATGATGATCCCGAACACCACTTTCGCATCGGGATGGTGCTGGCGCACCGCCCCCAGATGGGTTTCTGCCAGCGCGAAGCAGTTGGCATCGTTGGCGATCAGCACCGGCACGCCCAGCTTGCGCTCCAGATCCTCCTTGAACGGCTTGCCATTGAGCTCGGTGGTATTGCAGTTCTTCATCAGGCCGGTCTGCGGATCTCGCACCCCCGGCGTGCCCATGCCGATGACGGTCGGGCGTTGACCAATCTTCTCGGCGCACTCTGCCACCAGCTTGGCGATCTGACCGATCATGTGCTCATAACCGCCCACCCGCTCGGTGGGGATGCGATGGCGCAGCAGCACCTCGTCGCCATCCAGCACCACGCATTCACACTTGGTACCGCCAAGATCGATACCCCAATCCAGTGACTTGCTGCTCATCTTGCCTCCTGCACGGCCGCCACGCTCTCGTCGTCGCGGCGCCTTTTAAAATGTAAAACGGGGCCTGACGGCCCCGGATTTCAATCAGTTTCTCTTCGCTCGCCCCGGCCTTAGCGGCCGTGGTACTGGGCGGAGAGCTCGTGTACCGCGTTGACGAACACACCGGCGTGCTCCGGGTTCACATCTTGATGGATGCCGTGGCCGAGGTTGAATACGTGGCCGTTGCCGTGACCGAAACCGGCCAGAATGGAGGCGACCTCTTCACGGATGCGAGCCGGAGTGGCGTAGAGCATGGAGGGATCCATGTTGCCCTGCAGCGCCACCTTGTCACCGACCAGACGCTTGGCGTCGGCGATGTCGGTGGTCCAGTCCAGACCCAGCGCATCGCAACCGGTGGCGGCAATCTGCTCCAGCCACTGACCGCCGTTCTTGGTGAACAGGGTGACCGGCACGCGGCGACCGTCGTGCTCGCGGATCAGGCCATCGACAATCTTGTGCATGTACTGCAGGGAGAAGTCGCGGTAATCGCGCGGGGTGAGCACGCCGCCCCAGGTGTCGAACACCATGACAGCCTGCGCACCCGCCTTGATCTGGGCGTTGAGGTAGGCAATCACGCTGTCGGCCAGCTTGTCGAGCAGCAGGTGCAGGGTTTGCGGCTCTGCGTACATCATCTGCTTGATCTTGGTGAATGCCTTGGAGCTGCCCCCCTCCACCATGTAGGTGGCCAGGGTCCATGGGCTGCCGGAGAAGCCGATGAGCGGCACTTCGCCCTTCAGCTCGCGGCGAATGGTGCGCACCGCATTCATCACGTAGCCCAGCTCATCTTCCGGATCCGGAATGGGCAGCGCCTGCACGTCGGCCATGGAGGTGATCGGGCGCTCGAAGCGCGGGCCTTCACCCTGCTCGAAGTAGAGACCCAGCCCCATGGCATCGGGCACGGTCAGGATGTCGGAGAAGAGGATGGCGGCATCGAGCGAGTAGCGGCGCAGCGGCTGCAGGGTGACTTCACAGGCCAGCTCGGCGTTGCGGCACAGGGACATAAAATCCCCCGCCTGGGCGCGAGTCGCCTTGTATTCCGGCAGATAACGGCCAGCCTGGCGCATCATCCATACCGGGGTCATATCCACGTCCTGACGCATCAGGGCGCGCAGGTATCGATCGTTCTTCAGCTCTTTCATCCCAGTTCCTGAATTCATATCACGCATAAAATGGCGGCCATAATACCACTTTGCCCACCGGATCGGACTGCCCAAAACGTGGCAAATGGGCGCACGGTTGCAAAGATGTGAAGGGGCGCAAACCTGACCGCCCCGCTTGTAACAAGAAGTACAAAAGGATTGGCGAAAAGATAAGCGCCTCGTTACCCCTCGCCCGCCAGCGAACGCTCGATCAGCCGCCGGGCGATGGTGCCGTGGGGCGGCAAACGCGGCAAGCGGTCGGCGGTAAAGAAATCGGCGGCCACCAGTTCGTCATCCTGCACCCGGATCTCGCCGCTCTCGTAGTCGGCGGTGAAGCCCATCATCAGGCTGTGGGGGAATGGCCAGGGCTGGCTCGCCACATAGCGCACATTGCGCACCCGGATGCCGCTCTCCTCGAACACCTCCCGCGCCACGCACTGCTCGAGATTCTCCCCCGCCTCCACAAACCCGGCCAGCACGGTATACATGGGATCATCCGCCTGATAGTGACGGCGATGGGCCGCCAGCAGGATCTCCGGCCCCTTGCGCACCGCCACGATAATGCAGGGTGAAATGCGCGGATAAACCGTATGTCCGTGCTGGCACACCTGCGCCCACTCCCCCGCCTTCGGGGTCATGGGGGCGCCGCACTCGCCGCAGAAACGGTGGGTACAGCGGAAGGTGGCGAGCTGCCAGGCGCGGCCGGCGAGGCGAAAGCCCTCTTCGTCTCCCGCCACCATCAGCTGGCGCAGAGGGCTCATGGCGCTCGTGTCGGCCTCAGCCCCCAGATCGAGCAGATAGCAGGGTAGCCCCTGCCACTCGTCGAAACGCTCGAAATGGGCGTCAGCCAGCGCTGCGGGCAGGCACGCTTTACTGCCCTGTGGCACCTGACCCTGCTGATCGAGCAGTACCAGATGATCGCCCCCCAGCACGAACCAGCGGGCTTGTTCGGTTAATGACATCAGATAAACACTCTCGTTAAAACAAAACCCTGGCTACGGCGGGCCCGCCAAGGGGAAAACGCCACGCGAATGGCTCCCATCTTACGACCAGCACGGGTCGCTGACGACCCCGCCGTGGCCGATTGTCCCATTCGTAAAAAACGGATGGCGCAAATAAAGAGGCCGCCCGAAGGCGGCCCGTTGTTATACGGCATCCAGTATCCGGCCTCTATCGACGCAGATCAGGCATCGCCCATCGCCAGCAGGGAGGCGTTGCCACCCACCGCCGTGGTGTTGATGGTGCGGGTCTTCTCGGTAACAAACCGCCCGAGATAGTGAGGGCCACCCGCCTTGGGGCCGGTGCCGGAGAGCCCCTGCCCGCCGAACGGCTGCACCCCGACCATGGCGCCGATCTGGTTACGGTTGATGTAGACGTTGCCCACGTTGATACGGCTCGCCAGCTCCTCGGCGTGAGATTCGTTGCGGCTGTGGATCCCGAGCGTCAGGCCATAGCCGGTGCCGTTGATGTCGCCGATCACCTTGTCCAGATCCCGGGTGGCGTAGCGCACCACGTGCAGGATGGGGCCGAACTGCTCCTTGGTCAACTCGCGGATGGAGCCAATCTCCAGCGCAGTCGGCTGGACAAAGTGTCCCTCCATGGTCGCGGCGGGCATCGGCGCCTGGGCAATCAGGCGAGCTCGCGGGATCATTCGGGCCAAATGGGCATCCAGCCCCGCCTTGGCATCGGCGTCAATCACCGGGCCGACGTCGGTGTTGTGCTCAGCCGGGTTGCCCACTTTCAGCTCCTGCATGGCGCCGGTGAGGATCTCCAGCACCCGCTCGGCGATCTCCTCCTGCAGATAGAGCACCCGCAGGGCCGAGCAGCGCTGACCGGCGCTCTGGAAGGCAGCGCTCACCACATCGCGCACCACCTGCTCCGGCAGGGCGGTGGAGTCGACGATCATGGCGTTCTGGCCGCCGGTCTCGGCGATGAGCGGCAGGATGGCGCCATCGCGCTGGGCCAGGGTCATGTTGATCAGCTTGGCGGTCTCGGTGGAGCCGGTGAAGCAGACGCCGCCAATGCGCGGATCCGCTGTCAGCTTGGCGCCGACGGTAGCACCATCACCGGGCAGCAGTTGCAGCACGTCGCCCGGAATACCGGCCTGATGGGCCAGAGTCACCGCCAGATGGGCGATAAGGCCAGTCTGCTCCGCCGGTTTGGCGATGACGGTATTGCCGGTGGCCAGCGCAGCTGCGATTTGGCCGAGGAAAATCGCCAGCGGGAAGTTCCACGGGCTGATGCAGACAAACACCCCGCGCCCCTGCAGGAACAGCTCGTTCTGCTCGCCGGTGTAACCGGGCAGCAGGGTCGCCTGTCCCATCAGGCTGCGGGCCTGCACCGCGTAGTAGCGGCAGAAATCCACCGCTTCACGCACTTCGTCGATGCCATCTTGCAGCAGCTTGCCCGCCTCACGGGTACAGAGGGAGACAAACTGCTCGCGGTTCGCTTCCAACAGATCCGCCAGCTTCTCCAGCGCGGCAGCACGCTCGCTCACCGGGGTTTCACGCCAGCGCGGGAAGGCAGCGTGGGCAGATGCCAAGGCCTGCTCCACCGCCTGCTCGTCGGCCCAGTGGATCTTGCCGACGGTGAGGCTCACATCCTGCGGGCTCAGCACAGTGCGTGCCTCGCTACGCTTGAGGGTCTCGCCATCGACGATAGGCCCTGCCAGCCACTGCTTGCTCTCCAGCTCTTTCAAGCGGGCGAAGAAGGGGCGCTGGATGGAGAGGATGTTCATGTTGACGCCGCTGGAGTTCTTGCGGTCGGTGAAGAGGTTCACCGGCTGCGGAATGCGGTCGTTGGCAAAACCGGAGTAGCGCTTGAGGGTGCGCAGCGGATGCTCGGCCAGCGAGTCCACCGGGGTATTGGGATCCACCAGCTTGTGAACGAAGGAGGTGTTGGCCCCGTTCTCCAGCAGGCGGCGCACCAGATAGGGCAGCAGATCCTTGTGGGCGCCGACCGGCGCATAGATGCGGCAGTGCAGGCCGGGATTGTCGTTCAGCACCGCGTTGTGCAGCTCCTCCCCCATGCCGTGCAGGCGCTGGAATTCGAACTGGCGATCACCGGCCATCTCCAGAATGCTGACCACGGTATTGGCGTTGTGGGTGGCGAACTGGGGAGCGATAAAGCCGCGGGTCGGCTCGCTCAGCAGGTAGCGGGCGCAGGCGAGGTAGGATATATCGGTGCCCGCCTTGCGGGTAAAGAGCGGGTAACCGGGCAGGCCCGCCTGCTGGGCATATTTCAGTTCGCTGTCCCAGTAAGCGCCTTTTACCAAGCGAACCGGAATGAGGTCACCCTGCTCGCGGGCCAGCGCGGTGAGCCAGCAGAGTACCGGCAGGGCGCGCTTGGAGTAGGCCTGCACTACCATGCCGAGCTTGCCCCAGCCACGGTTGGCGTCGGAGCGGTAGAGCTGCTCAAACAAGTCCAGTGACAGCTCGAGGCGGTCCATCTCCTCGGCATCGATGCTGATGGCCACATCCTTGTCGCGGGCCAGACGCACCAGCCCCACCAGCCGCTCGCACATCTCGCCGAGCACCCGCTCGCGGTTGGCCACGTCATAGCGTGGATGGAGCGCCGAGAGCTTGATGGAGATGGAAGGGGCCGGGCCGCCGTCGCTGATCCGCTCGTTGCCCACCGCCTCGATGGCGTTGCGGTAATCGGTCAGATACTTGTCGGCATCCTGCATGGTCAGTGCCGACTCGCCCAGCATGTCGTAGGTGTGGGTGTAGCCCAGCTCGCGGGATTTGCGGCTCGCCTTGAGCGCCTCCTTCATGTCACGCCCCAGCACGAACTGCTTGCCCATGATCTTCATGGCAGCATACATGGCGGATCGCACCACCGGCTCGCCCAGCTTGTTGACCATACGCCCCAGCAGGTTGGCCGGGTTGCCGTCGAGTTTTTTGTCGAGCTTGATAATCTTGCCGGTCAGCATCAGCCCCCAGGTGGAGGCGTTGACCAGAGTGGAGTCGCTCTTGCGGAAATGAGATGACCAGTTGGCGCCGGAGAGCTTGTCCTTGATCAGGGCATCGGCGGTCTCGGCATCGGGAATGCGCAGCAGCGCCTCGGCCAGACACATCAGGATGATCCCCTCCTGGGTATCGAGGCTGTACTCCTGCAGGAAGGCGTCGATACCGTCACCGGAGCCGCTCTCCTTGCGCACCTTGGTCACCAGGGTACGGGCACGCTGGGTCACCTGCTCCAGCGAGGCGCCATCCCCCGGCAGCATGGCCGACAGTTCGGCCAGATAGGCATTTTCATCCACCACATAGTTCTGGGTGATGGCTTCGCGCAGGGCGGCCAGATCGGAGGGGATATAGTCAGCGGCAAGCACTTGAGTAGCTTTGAACATATGGGGTCTTCCTGTACGCCCTAGGGCTGATATCGACAAAGGCGGACGCGCCGCCGAAACGCCGATAATGTATACAATGTTGCACCCTATATGAAATGAATTTGTTGCCAACCTTTAACAAAGATCGCTCATTCCCCCCATAAATTCCCTTTTGAAGCCAATACGCCAGCAAGCGTGAGGGTCACGCTGACTTCATTTTGTATACTATCTGCCACCACCCTGTCGCAAAGCAGTCACGCATTCCGCCCAATGCGCCCCAAAAAAGAAGGGCCGCCACGGCGACCCTTCTCAGCAATTCATTCAGCCAGATGCTGTCAGTTCATCCAGCGATCGCCGCGGCTGCGACGACGGGGCAGCATGGGCAGCAGGATACCAAGCAGGATACCGGCACCGACCATGGCACCACCACGGATAAACCAGTCCATCTGCATGTCGTGCTCCTGGTTGTCGTAGCTCTGGGTCAGGGCATCATTCTGCTCTTTGAGATTGCTCATCTCCTCACCCTGACTGACCAGCTGGGCCTTGAGAGCAGCGATCTCCTTGCTCTGGGCAGCGATCTGGCCATCCTTCTCGGTGAAGCGTTTCTCGTTGTCACCGTTGAGGTTCTGCAGGCGATCTTTAAGCTCATCGCGCTCTTTTTCCACCTGGGGCAGACGCTCGCGCAGGCTGATCTGGCTCTGCAGTTCGCTGTTCTTGATCCACCCCTCGCGGCCACGACCGTCCACCACCTGGGTGAAACCGGCCTCGCTGTTCACCGCCTTTACCTCCAGCGGTTCACCAGCCTTGACGCTGCCAAGGATCCGGTACTGGGTACCCGGGCCATTGTGGATATAGGTAAAGATGTTGTCTGAAACATAACGGGTATCGGCCAGTGCCTGTTGGGCACACAAGCAGATCAAAATCCCGAGAAGGGCGCGCATGGTCGATCGATTCTCTTTTTCAGGTTTGGACAAGAGGTTGAATGTTAAGCCGCCAGCAGGTTAAAGGACAAGCAAAGAAAAAGCACCTCCCCCGGATTAAAGAGCGCAGAGTTGCGAGTCACCTCGCAACTTGCCCGTCCGCGGCCTCACTTGTTTTTCAGCTCCTGCACTTCGCTGCGCAGGGCGCGTATCTCACGCAGCAGCTCCTCTTGCTGGTTGTTGTAGTGATGACGCCACTTGTCGGTCTCGCCATCCCCCTTGTTGGGCTGCAAAAACAGGCTGGCCATAAAACCGCTGATGGCACCGAACAGACCGACCCCGAACAGGATCAGCAGGCTGGCGACAAACCGCCCCTCCTCGGTCTTGGGCACCAGATCCCCGTAACCCACTGTCGAGAGGGTCACCAGCGTCCACCAGAAGGCATCATAGGGTGTCTCAATCTGGCTGCCGGGCTGGCCTGACTCAATCCAGTACATGACGCCGGAGCCCACCCCCAGCAGCAGGAAAAAGAGGAACAGGATGCCGGAAAGAGTGGTCTCGTTGCGCTCGCGACGGAACATGGCCCAGAGATCCGGGTGCTCCTTGAACAGCTGATAGACCCGCCACAACTGGATCAACCGCGCCCAGCGCAGCTGCTCCGCCATCGGCAGGCTACCCGGCAGATAGATCCAGTTGGCCTTGAAATAGGCCTTGCGATCGGAGGCCCGGATCCAACCATAAGCAAAGTGCGCGAGGAAGAAGTAGCAGATCAGACTGTCGAGGTCATAGAAGAGCTGCAGAGTCTGTGGTGTCAGGCTCTCATGGCCCCACCAGCGGGCCGTCACCAGCACAACCGAGATAATCGACAGAAATGCCATCAGCAGATCCATCGCCCGCAGATGAGTTAAGTGATGTCGCATACATTTTCCAACTTTAAGCACAGTGCAAATTAATAAAAGAGAAGATAATGCCGATAGTCCTGAGGGCAAAGGAAAAAACGGCTTTTAAAAGGAGAATGACAATGCAGCTGAACCTGCTGGAGAAAAGAATGAGCAACATCCGGTTGGTACCCAAAGTGGTGCTGCTGATGGTGTTCAGTACCCTCCTGCTACTGACAAAACTCTGGTTTGACGCCAACAATCTGGAAGCGACCCTGCTCAGCGAAGGGCTCGATCCCGCCAAGGCGGATGCGATCTCCAATCGCCTGCTCTGGACCGGTCTGATGGAGACCGCCATCATGGGGCTGCTGTTCGTGATCCTGCTGCTCACCGGCTCCCGCCTGATGGTCAAGCAGGTGCACTATCTGGTGGGCCTGCTGGAGCGCTTCGCCAAGCGGGACCTCAGCCACAAGGTACTGCTCAAGTCTCGTGACGAATTCGGTGACATCGCCAAGGCGGTCTCCCACTCGCAGGAGAACCTCAAAGAGGTGTTTGGCAACCAGCGCGCCGCCTGCAAGGAGCTCAACGACATCGCCTCCCAGGTGACCCTTTGCATGGAAGAGGCCAACGAAGCGATCAACGAAGAGTTCACCCAGATCGAACAGCTGGCCAGCGCCATGAGCCAGATGGTCGGCGCCATTCGCGAAGTGGCCGCCCATGCGGATCAGGCCTCTCACGCCACCGCCGAAACCAGCCAGCTGGCGGAAGAGGGGAGCCGCTGCGTCGCCGACACCGTCAGCACCATCGACACCCTCTCCGGCAACATCCAGCGCTCCGCCACCGTGGTCAACGAGGTGGAGCAGGGAGTCGAGCGCATTGGCTCTGTGGTCGACACCATTCGCGGCATCTCGGAGCAGACCAACCTGCTGGCCCTGAACGCTGCAATCGAGGCGGCTCGCGCCGGTGAAGCTGGTCGCGGCTTTGCCGTGGTGGCCTCCGAAGTGCGCGAGCTGGCCAACCGGGCTCAGGCCGCCACCGTCGAGATCCAGAAGATGATCGAACAGCTGCAGGGCAATGCCCATCAGGCTGGCGAGCTGATGGCCCAAAGCGTACAGCAGGCCGACAAGGGGGTGGAACAGGTGACCCAGGCCGGTACCCAGCTCGCCACCATAGTGCAGCGGGTACAGGGTGTCGCCGACATGAACCGCCACATCGCCGCCGCCTCCGAGCAACAAAGCTCGGTCGCCGAAGAGATGCGCGGCAATCTGGAACAGGTCAAGCAGATCGCCGAAGGCTCCGTCGTGGTGCTGCGTGAACTGCAAGAGGCCTCCGAACTGGTCGAGCAGCACAGCAAGGAGCTCGACAGCCAGATCCAGTCCTTCAAACTCGTCTGACTGTTTTCATGCCCCAATCCGGTTAGACTGGAAGGCCCCTTGAGGGGGCCTTTCTCATTTCCAGCGCACGGCAAGGAGCCAATATGCAGCAGAATGCAACGCACCCACCACTCGAGCTCAGTGACGACAAGGGGCGGCTCGATGTGCCTCTGATCCACCGTTTTCTCTCCCAAGAGGCTTACTGGTGCCGTGGTATTCCCCACAGCACTGTGGTGCGGGCCATCAACCACTCCCTCTGCGTTGGCGGCTATGTCGATGGTCAGCAGGTTGCCTTCGCCCGGGTCATCACCGACAAGGCCACCTTTGGCTATCTGGCCGATGTCTTCGTGCTGCCTGAGTACCGCGGCCGGGGTTACAGCAAGGCACTGGTGGCAACCATTGTCGACCATCCCGAGTTGCAGGGATTACGGCGTCTCGCTCTCGCCACCTCTGATGCTCACGGCCTCTATGCCGGTTTTGGCTTTGCGCCCCCAGCAAGTCCAGACAGCCTGATGGAGATCTACAACCCTGCCATCTACCAGCGCACCTGATTGACTGGCGGCCAATAATTCCCACCGGATCATGCTTCTCGCCCCTGCGCTGTGACGCGGGGGCCTGACAGTGCTAGATTGGCAGCCACCATTTTGAATCGGCAGCGTTGTTAACCTCGTGTCGTTAACCCGCTGTCGTGAACCACAAGGACGGCAACCGTGGCCCAGCACTCTCCCTCTTTCTCCGCCCTCTCCCCCCTGCTGCAAGAACAGGCCGAGCGCCAATGGCAGCGGCTGATCGAACTGGCCCCCGACTATGGCTCGCTGCCCGAGCCCGTTCGCCAGACCCTGCTGACCCTGCTCGCCCTCTCCGATTTTGTCGCCGACTCTCTCTTCAAGCAGCCGGCGTTGCTGACCGAACTGCTCGCCTCCGGAGAACTGGATCAGGCCGAGCGCTGGCCCGCCTACCAGCGCGATCTGACCGCCCTGCTCGCCGAGGTGAGCGATGAAGAGGCGCTCAAGCGCATCCTGCGCCAGTTCCGCCGCAGCCGCATGCTGGTGATCGCCTGGCGCGAGCTGCTGGGCCATGCGGCGGTGGAAGAGAGCTTTATCCACCTCACCAAGCTCGCGGATGCCCTCATCTGCTCCGCTCGCGACTGGCTCTACGCCAAACAGTGTGGCGAGCTGGGCACCCCGATGGACGGCAATGGCAACCCGCAACCGCTGCTTATCCTCGGCATGGGCAAGCTGGGTGGTGGCGAGCTTAACTTCTCCTCGGATATCGACCTTATCTTCACCTTCCCCGAGAACGGCTACACGGTTGGCGGGCGACGCGAGCTGGCCAACCAGCAGTTCTTTATCAAGCTCGGTCAGCGCATCATCAACGCCCTCCACCAGCCCACGCAGGATGGTCAGGTGTTCCGGGTCGATATGCGACTGCGCCCCTTTGGCGACGCAGGGCCGCTCGCCATCTCCTTCGCCGCCATGGAGGATTACTACCAGCATCACGGTCGCAACTGGGAGCGCTACGCCATGGTCAAGGCGCGGGTACTGGGGCCCCAGTGCGAACACGCAGTGGAGCTGGCCGAGATGCTGCGCCCCTTCGTGTTTCGCCGCTATATCGACTTTGGCGTTATCGACGGCCTGCGCCAGATGAAGGCGATGATCGCCGCCGAGGTGCGCCGCAAGGGGCTGGAGGGCAACATCAAGCTGGGGGCTGGCGGCATTCGCGAAGTGGAGTTTATCGCCCAGGCGCTGCAACTTATTCGCGGCGGCCGTGAACCGGCACTGCGGGTGCGCCACCTGCCCCAGGCGCTGGCCGCCATCGCCCAATGTGGCGCCCTCGAATCTGCCCATTGCGACCGCTTGCTGACGGCCTATCGCTTCCTGCGCCGGGTCGAAAACATCCTGCAGGAGATCGGCGATCAACAGACCCAGACCCTGCCCACCGAGGAGCGGGATCGCCAACGGCTGATCGCAGCTCTGGGTTTTGCTGACTGGGACGCCTTTATGGCTCATCTGGACGAGGAGATGGCCGCCGTCCATCAGGAGTTCGCCGCCGTGGTGGGGGAAGAGAAGGAGGCCCCCGCCCATCTGGAGCAGCTCTGGCTCGATCTCTGGCGCACCGAGCTCGACGCCGCCGAGCTGGAAAAATTGCTGACTGCGCAGGGGGTGGCCGAGCCCGCCCCGCTCTGTGCCGCGCTGCTGCGTTTCAAGGAGGAGTACAAGCGCCGTCAGGTAGGGCCGCAGGGGCGCATCGCGCTGGACTGGCTGATGCCGGAGCTGCTGCGGCTGGTGGTCGCCAGCGAGCAACCCGCCCGCCTGTTCGAACGGGTCTGTGAGCTGCTGACCCGCATCTTCACCCGCAGCGCCTATTTGCAACTGCTGGCGGAGAACCCGGGCGCCCTGCGCCAGCTGGTGCGGCTGTGCGACGCCAGCCATCTGGTGAGCGAGCAACTGGCCCGCTATCCCATTCTGCTCGATGAGCTGCTCGATCCCCAGCACCTCTACCACCCCACCCCGCTCGATCAGTACAAGCCCCAGCTGCGCCAGTTTCTGCTGCGCATCCCGGAGGAGGACGTGGAGCAACAGATGGAGGCGTTGCGCCAGTTCAAGCAGGTGCAGCTGCTGCGCATCGTGGCAGCCGACATCGCTGGCGCCCTGCCGCTGATGAAGGTGAGCGACCACCTCACCTGGCTGGCGGAGGCGATCACCGAGGAGGTAGTCAATCAGGCCTGGGCCCAGATGAGCGAGCGCTACGGGGTGCCGCCCGAGGTGGCGCTGAGCGGCCAGCGCGGCTTTGCGGTGGTGGCCTATGGCAAGTTGGGTGGCATCGAGCTCGGCTACGGCTCGGATCTCGATCTGGTGTTCCTGCACGGCGGCGACCCCAACAGCTACACAGATGGCCGCAAACCCATCGACAGCCGCCAGTTCTATCTGCGTCTGGCGCAGCGGATCCTGCACCTGTTCAGCACCCGTACCCCCTCCGGGATCCTCTACGAGATCGACATGCGGCTGCGCCCCTCCGGCGACTCCGGCCTGCTGGTCTCGTCCCTCTCAGCCTACGAGCAGTATCAGCAAAACGAGGCGTGGACCTGGGAGCATCAGGCACTGGTGCGGGCCCGTCCCATCTATGGCGATGACGCCATCATTGCCGAATTTGCCCGCATCCGCCGCGATGTGCTGGCCAGGGAACGCGACCTGCCGACCCTGGCCCGCGAGGTGCGCGAGATGCGCCACAAGATGCGGGACCACCTGCTCAAGGCGGGGGCTGGCGAGTTCGATCTCAAGCAGTCCCCCGGCGGCATGGTGGATATCGAGTTCATCGCCCAGTATCTGGTGCTGGCCCACGCCTGCGGCGAGCCCGATGCCCTCACCCGCTGGTCCGATAACGTGCGCATCTTCGACGAGTGCGTGATGGCGGGGGTGCTGACGCTGGAGCAGGCGGAGGGGCTGAAGCAGGCCTATCTGGAGATCCGTAACCTCGGCCATCGCCTCAACCTTTCGGAGATCTCCCGCAAGGTGAGCGACGATCAGCTACAGAGTGAGCGCAGCCATGTACTCGCCGTCTGGCACAAGCTGCTGGGGGAGTGAGATAAACCACAGCAGGTTCAACGAGAAAGGGGCGCTTGGGCGCCCCTTTTTAATATAAATGTCAGCTACAAGCTCATATTTTCTTCATATAACACTCAATAGCGGTGAGCTGGATCCTGTTTCAGGCATACCAGCCTTGGAATCGTATGGCACTTTGCTGAATATACGTAGAGATAAACCGTCTCTATGACCTCACCTGATTTTGGCCAGATATGACGGGTGAATATCAACTCAACAATTCCAGTCCCAGCGCAGAGAGGAAACAATGGATTTTTCAGAGCAGCTACAGAGTCTAGCCAAAAAGATTGCTCAACAGTCATCGATGATCACCACAGAAGAAGCAACCAAAAACGCATTTGTCATGCCATTTCTCAATCGTGTACTTGGTTATGATGTGTTTGACCCTACGGAGGTGATTCCGGAATTCACCGCAGATACAGGCATCAAAAAAGGGGAAAAGGTTGACTACGCCATTCTCAAAGACGGCCAAGTGCAAATTCTGGTTGAGTGTAAAAAATACAGTGAAAAACTCTCGGCCAAGCACTCTGGTCAACTCTTTCGCTATTTTTCAGTTACCAATGCTCGAATCGGCATTCTTACCAATGGGGCACAATATGAGTTCTACACAGACCTTGATGCCCCAAACAAAATGGACGAAAAACCATTTTTGACGCTCGATCTGGAAGACATAGATGAACACATAGTGCCTGAGGTATTAAAACTAACCAAAACCTCTTTCGATGTTGATTCAGTTGTCGATGCAGCTGGCGAACTGAAGTACCTTAGCCAGATCAAAAAATTGCTAGCCGAACAATTTGGCTCACCGGAAGAAGACTTTGTTAAGTTTTTTGCATCCAGAATCTATGACGGTGTACTGACGGCAAAGGTCAAACAGTCCTTTACCGACATTACCAAGAAGGCACTTAGCCAATTTCTGAATGACAGCATCAATGCAAGATTGAAATCTGCGATTGGTGGCAGTGTCAACTCCTCAACTATCCAACCGGCATTTGATAGTAATCCATCAAGTGATAACAATAATGCCGAAGGCTGTAGTGAGGAAAAATCAAAGGTCGATACAACGATTGAAGAGATGGAAGGCTTTAATGTTGTCAAAGCAATTCTGAGACAGCGATTTGATGTAACAAGAATCGCGGCAAGAGATACCCAAAGTTATTTTGGTATTCTCCTCGACGATAATAATCGCAAGCCGTTATGCCGATTGCATTTCAATGCAAGGCAGAAATATATCGGTTTATTTGACGCTGACAAAAAAGAGACTAGGCATCCTATTTCCTCGATCGATGAAATTTTTACCTTTGCAGATCAGTTGCTGACCGCGACATCAGTCTATGAATAGTAGAAATTAGGAGGGGGGATAACCCCCCCTTCATCTCGCAATGAACATCCCCGTTTTACAACTCAAGCCGTGCTCCATCACCGTCTCCACCAGCATCTGGTTGAAACGCTGATAGGCCTCTTCCTCAAGAAGCCCCGGATAGCTCAACACCCGCAGCGCATGTCCTTGATAATCAGAATGATAGGGCGGGTGGAGATGGGCATAGTCGTTGAGACAAAAGCCCAGCCCCTGATAGAAGCGCAGACGGCGAATGGCAATCTCATCCTCTGGCGGATCGATCTCGAGAATGACGGTTTTGCCTGCCCGCTCGCAAAATTCGGCCAGCAGGCGGCTGCCGTAGTTGCGGCCGCGCAGCGCCGGATTGATGGCCAGATGCTCGATATAGATCTGCTCACCGCACGCCCACCAGAAGATGAAACCGAGCAGCAGGCCGTCCTGATAAAAGATTTGGCAGTGATAGCGAGGATCCCGCATCTTCTGGGGCTGATGCTGTGACTGGCGCTGCTCGTAGCGGGGAAAACTCTCGCCATAGATCTGCCAGACCAGCGGCCACGCCGGATGGTTTACCTCTCTAATCATCTCACTCTCAATCATCAGAACTACCTCTCGTTTATTTTGCAGAACGTTCATCTATACATGAAAAGTTCTTCAGCATCATCACCTGATGAAATAAAATACAAAACGCCAGATTAGCGGGCGCCATCCGGTTGCGAGACAAACTGCTGCTGGCTGCCATCGGGCAGCAGCGCCAGCACGCTTTGAGCGGCCAGTTTTATCCCCGCCTGCTCGGTGGCCGGGCCGAAGTTGGCTATCAGTCGAGTGCTATCGGCAAACTCGCTCTGCTGCACCACTCCTCGTTTGTCGAGCCAGCGAAAACCGGTGAGGGGCTGGTTGTAGAGCCGCTCATGCAGCGGGCGGAAGAAGGCATCGAGCCCCTTGAGGTAGGGAATGCGCGCACTGGCGCTATCCAGACTGAGGTTGAGTAGGGGCGGCACGTTGTAGAGCTGCTGCAACAGTTCGGTGACCTGACGACTCTCCCTGAATTTGAGGCTATCCATCGTCCAGTGGTGGGTGGTCACTATGCTGTCGTGAAAGACGCTCTGGAACAGCGGCAACCGCAGCGCCGGATCGAAGTAGAGCCCCTGATACCCGGGCTTGAGGCGGCTCTGGCGAAAGAAGAACGCGGGCTGATAGTCGGGATACCAGGCTCCCAGATAGTAGGGAGAGCGCTTGTTGCGGCGCATATCGGGATCCTGCCAACCAAAGCCGCTGGTCTGGGGGCCATGGGCAAAGGCCGCGGTGCGGTTGGCAACCGCGCCGCCCTCCTCGGAGCCCACCAGTAGACCCTGACTCCTGGCAATCCACGCCATCCCGGCCATCCGGTTTTGCGCATCCTGCGCCTGAGTAGTGGGCTTAGCCGGATCGAAGTCGTCAAACACCATGCCGGTCGCCGCCACATCGAGGAACCAGCTGTTGTAATGGCTCGCCTGCTGCAACCAGGGCACGCGCTGCTCCATCACTGGGCGCACACAGGCCTGATTGGTGTAGACGCCGCTGTTTTGAAAGCCGCTCTTGCGCCGTCCATTCTCCAGCATGATGCCGCAACGCAGGTAGATATCCTGCCCCATCTGGGCGGTGAGCCAGCTCTGCTGGCGATTCCCCTCCGGCAGCGCGGTATCGTAAGAGTCGTAAGGGGCGATGAGATAACCCGCCGCTTTGGCAAGTGCAATCCCCTCTGGCGCAGCAAAACCGGCAGTCCACTGGGGCAGCCCCAGCCAGAGTCTGGGTAGTCCAGCCTGCTTGAGAGCGGCGATCATCTTGGTCGAGCTGCCATCACCCCAACTCTGCGGCTCGTTGAGCGCTGCGCCCAGTTGCGTGGCCGCCAGCGTGCGCCGGGCTTTGAAATCGGCCGGTTGCTGACCCGGATGGCGCTGCGCCAGCGCCTGCTCCACTCCGGCCAGCACCAAATTTTGCAGATAGCGGTTGCGCTCAAGATCGGTCGCTTGCAGCGCCGTTTTGCTCTCCCCCTTGAGCCAGTCGGTGGGGATCAGGCGGCGCAGCGCGGGCCAACTCTTCACATCCTGTGGCACCAGCAGTCGCTCGCCCCAAAGGTAGAGGTGAGAGGCGCCGATCAGCCGCTTGCCATCCTTTACTGCCGCCAGCTTGCTCTCGAGCGAGACCAGCTCGCCCCGCTCCTGCAACCAGCTGCGATAGGCCTTGGCCGCCGCCAGCCAGTCGTTGCCCGGTTGCAACGACACTGCCACCTCATAGGGGTCAGCCAGATTGAGGCGATTGACGCTATGGGTCGCGGTGAGGGCAATGCCATCTTTCTTCGGAGCAAAGGTGAGCCGGTTGTTGAAAGGGTTGGCAAAGAGGATCGCCAGCTGCTGATCGCCGTGATCCAGCCCAACCACCGGCAGGGTCAGATTATCCGTGGTGTTGATCCCCTGATACTCCTGCGCCAGCGCCTTGCGCCACGCAGTGTGCGTAGCCGGAATGCGAAATCCCTCGTGGATCGGCAGTATCAGCGCCTGCGCACCTGCCGGTACCCGCGGCCACACCAGCTCGCCAGCACTCGCACGGCTCAGGGTGAGGATCAGACGGTTACCCTCGAGGCGAGCCAAGGCCCGCATCTCGCCATCGGCGCGGATCAGCCAGCTGGCACGCTCCCCCTCCTGCTGCAAGGCGGTGACCGGCTGACGCGGGCCGGGAGAAGAGATGAGAAGGTGCTTGCCCGATGGCAGCACAGCCTCGGCCGCCAGGGTGGCGGGATCCAGCTCAATGCGCCACTGATCGTTGGCAAGGGTCAGCGCCTCGGCAGGCAGGGAGAACAGCGGCGCCAACAGCAGCAGCGGGCGGATCCGGCTCGTTAGCACGGGAAGAAGAGTCATGGTCGGTGATTCCTGATAACACACGGGAATCGCCATTTCAGCAGATTGGCCGCCTGCGATTGTCAGGCCAATGTCAGGATTGCGTGCAACTGACCATCACGACGACCATTACTCAACCGGCCCAGCCTGACTGTGGCTTAGCTGCAACACCAGCTGGCCGCGCTGGCTGGTCTGCACCAGCGAAAGGGTACGCCAGCTGTCGGGCGTAGCGGTTGGCCAGTTCACCGGCTCATCGGGCGCAATCCGGTGCCACCAGAGCAGGGAGTATTGCGGGCGAGCCAGTACCGCCTGATCTAGCCAGAGCGGCGTGCAGGCCGCAGGATTGACGGGGAGATTGGCTACCGCCTGCGGCGAGCGGGAGAGCCAGTCCAGATCCTGCACCGCAGGCAGCGGCAACGCCACCTGCCAACGCAGGCCCGCCACCGTCAGCCGCAGCTGATAGAGCCCGGCTGGCAAAGGCGTCGGCAGATCGGCCCCCACGACCCGAACCCCTTTATTCTCTTCCGCCTCCCACTGGGCACCTGCCAGTCGGTCACGGCCAGCGGGATCGATAAGTTCAGCGGCGGTGATGGGCCCCTCGCCGGTCAGCTGCACCCGATAGTCCCGCAACAGTGGCGCATCGCGCTGGATTAGCTCAAGGCGCAGCTCGCTCACCCCATCAGGCAGAGTGAGCGGGAAATCCTTGCCGCAGTGCTGGGCACTCAGCGCGGCCAGCATCCCCTGCCAGCTACGGCGCTCGGCATCACTTGTGAGGGCGGGCCATGCCTGCTGCAAAGATTGCCAGGCGTGCCGGTTATCCCCCTGCAACAGCGCCAAGGTAGGCGGTTGCAGCGGGTCGGCGCGATCGGTGGCCAGACCCTCTGTTGCCATCACGCAGCTTGCATTCAGAAGGCCGCCGCTTAGAGCCAACAGCAGCCCAGCCAGCGTTGCACGCTTCACGCTGGCACCTCCAGCCGGTAGCCGATGCCGCGCACCGTCTCGATGGCCAGTCCGGGCAGCTTCTGGCGCAGTTGCAGAATATGGGTATCAACGGTGCGGGTGGAGGGAAACGCCTGATAGCCCCATACCCGGTTGAGGATCTCCTCCCGGCTCAGCACCCGCCCCGCCATCCGTACCAGCAGGGTGAGCAGGGCAAACTCGGTGGGGGTAAAGCTCACCTCCGCATCCTGCCAACTCGCCTGCATCCGGGCGGGATGAAGCTGCAAACCGCCCACCGCCTGAGTGCCATCCCCCAGCTGACGCAACTGGGCCCGGATCCGCGCCAGCAGCTCGTCGTGGGAGAAGGGTTTGGTCAGGTAGTCGCGCGCCCCCGCATCGAGCCCGGCCACCCGATCGCTCACCTCCACCCTTGCGGTGAGCACGATCACCGGCAACGCCTTGCGCGCCAGCCACTGGGGTAGCCAGTCGAGGGCATCCCCCTCCGGCATGGTGCGATCGAGCAGCACCAGATCCGCCGCCAGCCACTGCTGCTCCGCCGCAGCCAGGGTGTCGCACCAGAGGCAGCGATACCCCTCGCGGGTCAGATAGCGTTGCAGGTTCTCCGCCAGCAATGCCTCGTCTTCGACAAGCAGGATGGTCTTCATGATTCGGGGTCGCTCCAGAGTTGGCAGGGCAGCGTCAGGGTGAAGGTGGTGGGCGGGCCGGATAAGGCGAGGCGCCCGCCAAGACGGCGCAGCAGATGGCGCACGATGGCAAGCCCCAGCCCCAAACCCTCGCCACGGGCACCGCGGCGCAGCAGGGTAGCGAGCCGGTAATTTGGCAGCTCGCCGCCATCGCTGACTGCGAGGCTCAAGCGCCCCGCCTGCCAGCTGGCACAGATCCGAACCGGCGCACGACCATGCTGGCTGGCATTGCGCAGCAGGTTGTCGAGGGCGAGATCGAGCCAATAAAAGGGGAGCGCCAGAGTCATCTCCCGCTCAAGGCAGAAGGTGGCGTCATGCCGCTCGCAAGCCAGGGTGAGCCACTCAGCCAGACTGACAGCCACCCGCTCATCCTCGAAGGTCTCTGCCGCCAGATAGTGGCGACTGGCCTGCGCCAGCTGATGCAGGCGGGCGACACTGCCCAGCAGTTGCCCCACGCTCTGCTGGGCGGAAGAGGGCAGCCGGTCGAAATCGTGGCGCAGCTCCTCGCTGATGCCGGAGAGCGCCATGATGGGAGTGCGCAGCTCGTGGGTCAGCATCTGCAATGCGACGCGCCGCTCCCGCAGCAGTCGCCAGCGCTGCCAACTGGTCCACCCCAGCAACAGGATAAAGCCAAACGTGCTGGCCAGCGCCAGCCACTGCCAATGCAGCGTGGTGCGAGTATTGAAGCAAATCGCTCCGACTCGCTCTTCACAAGTACCAGCGGTACGGCTATCCAGCGTCACGCCAAGCCGCTCGGCCAGCGGCTGCCACTGCCCTGCGCCATAACGGCGCCACTGCCCATCGGCAAGCAGCCAGAGCTGACCCGATTGCAGCAGCCAGCGCTCCCCCCGCAGCAGGGCGTCGAGGTTGTCATCGCCGAGCTCGCCAAGCAGCCCCAACTGATCACGCCGCTCCCGCACATGGAGCAGAGCGTCGAGCCCGGCCGCCGAATGACCAGCCTGCCAGCGCGCCGCACTGGAGCCGCCCAGCGGATAGACGGGGTGTGCGGCAAACCAGCGGGTCGAGGGCACAGCCCCTTGACCGCAAAGCGCCTGCAGCAGTGGCAGCCACTCGGCAGGCAACTCATTCTCTGTCCCGCACTCCTGTTGATAGCGATAGATAGCCTGCAACTGGCGCAGCGGATAGCGCTGCCAGGCGGGATAGAGGGAGTCGGGAGCAATCAGGCGACGGTCGAGCCGCTGCACCTCGTCAATAGGCAGCGCCTGTTCTGGAGTCTGTCTGGCCAGCTCGCCAGCCAGGCGATCCGCCAGCGGCCCGGCCAGCACGGGATACGTCATGCCGTAGCAGATCAGGGTGCAGAGCAGCAGGATCAGGCGCATGGGTTCAACTCGAGATGACTCCGGATGAAGACACAGCAGGTCACTGCGCCATAAAAAATGTCAGCGCCATTTTTCAATGGCGCTGACATCCGGTCAACCGCTAACGGCATTGGCGCGGCTCCCGCCAGCCCATATGAACCGTCACCTATTGAACAGTCCTTTGAGCAGCTGGTCAGCCACCCCTTTGACGGCTTCATTGTCGGCCTTGTCCCCCAGCAGCTTCTTGAGGCCGCGTTCGGCCTCCTTGCGGGCCTTCTCCTCCAGCAATTTGTTGTTGCTGAGCAGTGCCTTCACGTCGAGCTGATAGCTGGGGGCTTGCCAGTGGCCGCCGATCCGCACCGGAATGGTGATCTCTTTGAGCTCATCCACATCCTTGCCTCCCTGCCCCTTGCTGCTCTCGACGATGGAGGTGAGGAACAGGAAGTCGAGGCTCTCCGGCACCAGCGCCGTCTGCCCCTCGCCCTTGACCCGCAAGGCCGGGGCAAAGAGCTGGATGTCGTTGCTGCGGGCGATGCCGTCGGCAATCTGGAAGCTGGCGGTCAGAGCGCTGAAGTCTGTCTTCCGTGCCTCTTTCACCTGCTCGGCCCCCTTGCCGGTGAGGGTGGCCCGCGCCTCGCGGATCATCTCCGCTAGGTTGATGCCATGCAGGGCGCCGTCGCTCAGCTTCAAGGTCACCTTGCCCTGCATTCCGTTGCGCAGTGTCAGAGGAGAGAGACCACGCCCCTGCACCTGCACATCGAGATCGCCCTTACCCTCCAGCAGATCGCTCTGGGCCAGAGTCTGCAGCAAGGGACGAATGTTCACTCCGGCCACCTGCTTGTGCACCTTGTAGGTGGCGGGTTGCTGGCGTGCGTCGAGAACCCCTTTCGCGCTTACCTGACCGCCCGCCACGGTCGCGCTGAACTGTTTGAGCGTCAGCAGTCCCTTGGCCAAAACCACCTGCAGATCGACAGCACCGAGATCCAGCCCTTTCAGACGCAGGCTGCCGAGTTGCAACCGACCATCCAGATCCAGTCCCTTGAGCGCGCCCAGATCCGGTTCAACCGCGGAGAGGGCTTGGCTCTTGCCGGTTACCGCTTTATTGTCACTTGCAGCGGCATTGGAAGCACCGGCTGCCGGTTTGTCCTCTTTCGCCTGCGCTGGTGTGGTCGGTACCGATTTGGCGAGCCATTTGTCGAGATCCAGCGTCTCCCCCTTGAGATCGAAGGTGATTGCCGGAACGGCACCAAGCTGCACGGTTCCATCACCACTCAGCAGCGCCTCATCGGCACTCATCACCAGCTTGCTCAGGGTAATCAACTGCTTGTCGAGCTCGGCACGGGCAAACCCGGCCAGTTTCAGCTTCATCTGCGGGCGTGGCAGCGCATCACCTTCCAGCGCTGCCGTCAGCAGCACATCGGAGAGCTCGGCCAGCTTCATCTCTTTATCGAGCCGTCCCTTGAGTGTTCCTTCCAGCGAGCCAGCCAGTGAAGCTTGCTGCCCCTCTACCTTGGCCCCTTTCAGCGCCAACGTGAGGTTGCTCCACTCACCCAGGGCCAATCGGTCTCCCTTGATGGAGAAACTGTCGAGTCGCAGGGACGGGTCACTCAGGCTGCCACTGAGGCTCAAGTCTTTCAGTTCACTCGCCATCACCTCCTGCGCCAGCTTGATCTGGGTCTGCCCTTTAACGTTGAAAGCGAGCTTGTCGGCACTCCCCTTGGCGGCCAGCGTCACGGGTACCCACTGACCGGTGGCCAGCTGCCCCATATCGAGATCGAGGCGATCCAGTCGCAGCGAGGTGCTGCTGCGATCATCCTGTACCAGCGCACTGGCCTTGGAGAGCGCGACACCCTGCAAGCTGATCTGCCAGGGCTTGCTATCAGCGGTTGGCGCAGGGGTTGCGGGGACGACCGGTTCGCTTGCATCAGCAGTGGCATCTTTGATCAGTCCGCTCAGATTGGAGCTGCCATCCGCCTTGGTCTGGATAAAGAGATGGGCGCCACTCAGCGTCACCTTGCCGATCTCCAGACGATGGGAGAGCAGCGGCAATAGGGCCACCGAGGCCTCGCCCTGTTCGAAACGAACCAGATCCGGCTCGGCAAAACCGGCCGGATTGCGCAGAGCCACCTTCTCAAGCGAGAGGCCGAGGCTCGGCCAGAAACGCCAGTCAATCTCCCCCGTCATCACCAGTTCCCGGCCCGTGCTCTTGCGCACCTGTTCAGCCAGTTGGGGCTTGAATTGATTGGGGTCGATGAGGCTTATCAACGTCACTATGGCCAGCAAGGCCGCCACGGCAATGCCGAGCAAGATGAGAACTATCTTCTTCACGATATGCTCCTTGAATCCTGATCCACTGCTGACTATACCACTCACCGTCTGACGAATGGCGTCTGCGGGACAAAAGCGGACAAGGATGAGACAGGGATGGTCGCTGCCAATCCCCATCGTCATCAGCAGGGATCAGGCTTGCAAAAGGGATTGCTGCAACCGCGCCATAGCTGTGCGCGTCGACTCGAAAGCAAAGCGGGGCAAGGGGATATCGCTGATCTTCAGCCACTGACAGGCGGCCACATCGTCAGCCGGCTGGATGACAGGTTTTTCACTCAGCCTGATGGCGAAAAAGGTGTCACAGGTGTGATAGGTGATGCCATCGTAGGGATAGATATTGGGAAAGGAACCGAGATAGGTAAAAGGTTGAGCGCTGACATCGAGTCCCAGCTCCTCCTGCAACTCGCGCACCAGCGCCCCCTCCAGCGACTCGCCGGGATCGACAAATCCGCCAGGCAGATCCAGCAACCCCTTGCCCGGATTGCGGGCACGCACCGCAACCAGCACCTCGTCCTGCCAGCAAAGCGCCACCATCACCGCCGTCGCCACATTCTGGAAAAAATGAAAACCGCAGCCACAGCGAAACTCTTTGGGGCTGACGCTCTGCAGGGTTTGACCGCCGCATTTTGGACAAAACATGGGCTATCTCCGACGAAATAAGGCGCTATTTTACGCTGCCATGGCTGTTTTTTTATGAGTAAAACCGACGGGGAAGACGAGGAATTCAAAGGGAGAGGAATAAAACGGGGCAATTATCAGGCGACTTACTGAATTGCAGGCAATAAAAAACCCCGCTCGATGAGCGGGGTTCCTTGTATTGGGTGCCTGGCAGTGTCCTACTCTCGCATGGCGAATGCCACACTACCATCGGCGCTACCGCGTTTCACTTCTGAGTTCGGCATGGGATCAGGTGGTTCCACGGCGCTATGGCCGCCAGGCAAATTCTTAATCTAGAAAGCTGACGTGAATAACGACTTGGCCAGTTTGCTTTGTCATTACCACTGAATTTGAGTAGTTCGTTCATTCGCTACAAGGCCAGAAACACTTC